>CAYJGA010000204.1:0-4278 GCA_964369255.1 uncultured Desulfovibrionaceae bacterium | reverse complement strand
CCTGACCTACAGGTTCGTAGCCTGTTGCTCTATCCAGCTGAGCTACAGCCGCGCAGTGTCGCTGTCGACAAGGGGGAATCTACGGAAAAACAGATAAATCGTCAAGCATTTTTTTGAAAAAATTTTTCTTCCATAAATTCAACAGATAAACACTATGCGCGAGGCGCACACACCGCGCTCTCACAAATAAAACGCCCAAGAAGTTCACTTTGTGTCTGCGGTGTAAAATGCGTCAGCGCAAATTCCTGTGCCGCACGCCCAAGCTCCTGCCCAAAATCAGGAAAACGAGACAGTCGCTCAAGCGCCTCACTCAAACACTGAGCACTCTCACTCCGCCCACGACCCTCGTAAAACAACGCGCTCTTCTCATGCGTCAAAACCTCCGCATGCCACGCCGTGCCACGCGTCACAATCGGCACTCCAAACAACATCGCCTCCATCAAACTCGTACCAACACCACCAACTCCCGTATCATCCCCGCTGGCATCCACAAAGATATGCGCACGACGATACAGCTCCGTCATATGCTCATGGGGAATAACACCCTTAAAATGCACAAATTTACGCAAAGAACTCAAAGCACAACGCCAACGCAAATACCTGTGACCACTCCCCACAAGCGTCAACTCCACAGGCACTCCACGCTTACGCAAAAGCCGACACGCACGCAAAACATGGCTCACATGCCTGCTCTGCGTTCTATGACAGGCCATCAATACATGCACCACGCCCTGCAACGGCGCACCTTGCGGCGTCCCCGGCGCCGCACCCTGCGGCAAAACACCGTCCGCCATATCGTCCGCATGCGGCAAAAGCGACGAAGGCTCGTACACACACCGAATACGCGAGACATCATAGTCAGGATAGGCCGCCTGACACGCCGCCTGCAAGGCCTTCTGTGTCGTCTCACTGTCGCAGCTCACAAAGGACGCATACTGCGCCTTGGAACGTACAAGCGACAATTGCTTCAACTCATGCGCACGCACAGAAAACGAAAAAGGTATGTTCAATATTCCCGCAGCAACCCACGCCGCCGTCGCTGTCTTACCTGCGCCAAGCGCGTGAATATGCGCCTTCTTCCCATGCTCCGAACCAAGCTCCAAATCAGCAAGGCACCACGGAACCATCCGCGCCCCCTTGGCAAAATGCCACACATGACGCGCCGCACGAAACACATTCAAACGCGAACCCACAGGCAAGCTCTTCCAATAGCGCCACAGCACTCCGGGATTATTCTTCTTCGTCCGCAACAACGAAAACAAGCTCAAGCACGTCTGCAAAGCGCTCTGGCGCTTCATAAGCACAGGCAAGGCATACTCTCCGGACACAATACTTGACAAAGGCGCCGCACGCAAAGAATACACGCGCGTCAAAACGCGCGCCTCATGCATACTCAAAACATGCTGCAATCCACCAGTATCATAGACAGTCGGAAACGCATCCACCACACACACACCATGACAAAGGCGCTCCTTCGCCTGCAACAGCACACCACCCCCACTCACCGCAGGCACAGGCGTCTTGCGATGACACACAAGCACACCCTCCTCCAGCGTGTACACCGTGTCGCAATACTCCGCAACACCCGGGTCGTGCGTCACAATAATCATGGCAATGCCGCCCTCATGGGCAAGGCTACAAAAATTATTCATGACCACCTTCGACGTCTTCGCGTCCAAGGCACCCGTCGGCTCATCCGCAAGCAAGATACGAGGATTGTTCACCATCGCGCGCGCAATAGCCACACGCTGCTGTTCGCCGCCGGAAAGGCGGTTGCTCCTATAACTCACACGATGCGACAAGCGCACAAGCTCCAAAGCGCGAATGGCACGCTCCCAGCGCTCCTCCGGCGGCACATTTTCATAAATAAGCGGAAATTCGACATTCTCGAACACAGTGGAATGCTCAAAAAGATTGGAACTTTGCATGACAAAACCCATATTGCCGCGACGAAAAGCCGCCGTCTGCTCGCGCGAGAGCGTCAACACATCCGTCCCAAGCACCTGCAAGCTGCCACTGTCCGGCGCATGGAGCATGCCAAGTACGTGCAACATCGTCGACTTGCCACAGCCCGACGGCCCCATAATCGCCACCATCTCACCCGGCACAAGCTCAATATTCACCCCTCGCAACACAGGAGGAAAACCGGGATAGCACTTATATAAATTCTGCGCGTCGATAACGAGATTTTTCACTGTATCTTTTGTCATACAACCACCTACACGCCATGTGGCGCTTTGTCACATACTCCGCCCCGTTTGAGCGGCGTCAACCCTTTCTGCAGGCACCTTATACAACATATATACAAATGGCAATAGATGCCTGTCTTCATAAATGTCGGAAGCTCAAGAAAATTAGCATGCAATAATAACAAGATACAAACTTCTTGGCGACGTCACGCGTCTTTCTGTTGTTCGTCATGTTTTTGTAACATGAACAGGGGATATACAGTGCACGACATGAGTCGTTATTACTTTTCCAGAACTTTAAGGAGTTTTTCGATGAAATTTTCTCGTATGCTTTTGGCTGCTGTTTTGACATTGAACATGTTTGCGGGCACAGCCCTCGCCGCTGGCGAAGTTGTCATCAACGGTTCCACCACTGTTTTGCCCGTCGTGCAAAAAACCGCTGAAGCCTACATGGCTGCCAATCCTGCTGTGACGCTGGCTATCTCCGGCGGCGGTTCCGGCAATGGCATCAAGGCGCTCGTTGACAGTTTGTGTAGCATCGCCATGGCATCGCGCGACATCAAGAGCAGCGAAATCAAGCTTGCCCAATCCAAGGGTGTGGAGCCAAAGCGCTATGTTGTCGCCGTTGACGCCCTTATCCCCGTTGTGCATCCAAGCAACACAGTGAAAGACCTCTCCTTAGAACAGCTTGCCGCCATTTATCAAGGCAAGGTGCGCAATTGGGAAGAAGTTGGCGGCCCCGATGCGCCTGTTGTTGTCATCTCTCGCGACACCTCCTCCGGCACCTACGAAACATGGCAAGGCAAAATCCTTGGCAAGGCACGCGTCACCCCTGCGGCTCTTTTGCAAGCATCCAACGGAGCAGTGGTGCAAGCTGTTGCAAAGAATAAGAATGCCATCGGCTATATCGGCTACGGCTACATGAACGATACGCTGAAGGCGCTGAATGTGGGCGACGCTGCCGCAACTGCCGAAAACGCTCTTTCCGGCGCATGGCCCATCGCACGCGAACTCTATTTCTTCACCAACGGAGAACCTACAGGCGCGGCAAAGGGCTACATTGACTACGTCCTCAGCGCTGAAGGGCAAAAGCTTGTGAAAGAAGTGGGCTTCATCCCCTTGAGCCAATAAATTTCCCATGCCGAACAAGGCTCCCCTTACCACTACGGCGACGGGAGCCTTTTTCGCATGCATAAAAGGTCAACACTACAGACCCTTGAACAAATAAGGGGAGCGTTTATGAAAGAAAAAATCATCAATTTTACTCTGGCAGCCGCGGCGGCATTTTCCCTTGTGTCACTCCTTGGGATTATGCTCTTTCTTTTTTACGAAGGTCTGCCCATCTTAAACCATGTGTCAGCCACTGATTTCTTATTTGGGGATTTTTGGTATCCCACATCGGAGCCGCCGGACTTTGGCATCTTTCCGCTCCTTATAGGTTCCTTCGCTGTCACCATCCTCGCTTCCCTTATGGCTGTGCCCCTTGGCGTCCTCACAGCAGCCTACCTCACAGAAATTGCCACCAGCAAGGTACGCCGTATCGTCAAGCCATTCATCGAACTCCTCGCCGCCTTGCCTTCCGTTGTTATCGGTTTTTTTGGCATGGTCGTCGTCGCCCCCATACTCCAAGACTATTTCGGCGCAGCCACCGGCCTCAACCTCTTTAATGCCAGCCTCATGCTGGCCTTCATGAGTGTGCCCACCATCTGCTCTGTGGCGGAGGACGCCCTCTTTGCCGTGCCTCGCGCCCTGCGCGAGGCATCCCTTGCTCTTGGCGCCACGCGCTGGGAAACCACCATCAAGGTCGTTCTCCCCGCTGCCCTCTCCGGCATTGGCACAGCCATCATGCTTGGCATGTCCCGTGCGATTGGTGAGACCATGGTCGTCCTCATGGTCGCCGGCGGTGCGGGTCTTATCCCCATATCCATTTTCGACCCTGTGCGCCCCATGCCCGCGTCCATTGCTGCGGAAATGGCCGAGGCACCTTACAGAGGCGACCACTACTACGCCCTCTTTGCCATTGGTATGATTTTGTTCCTTTTCACCTTATGTTTTAACATGATTGCCCAGCATATTGCCGAAAAGCATA
>CAYJGA010000203.1:0-4290 GCA_964369255.1 uncultured Desulfovibrionaceae bacterium | reverse complement strand
AAAAAAAGTTTCCCCCCCCCAAGCCTTTTCAAAAAAAACTAACTTTACAACTGCCTGCGAATTTGGATTTTTTCAACGGGCTATCAAACAACGTTTAACGAAAGAGTGGAAAAGTTTATGAAAATTTTGGTTATGAATGCCGGTTCCTCATCCTGCAAATACCAACTTTTTGACATGGCAGACAAGTCTGTCCTGTGCTCCGGTCTTGTGGAGCGCATCGGCTCCATCGTGGGCAAGCTCGCTCATAAAATCGCTCCAGACACCTATGATGAAGAAAAAATTGTTCTAGAGAAAGCCTTCCCCACCCATGTGGAAGCCATGGAAGAAATCATTTCCATGCTCACGCACAAAGATAAGGGTGTCATCAAGGACGTCAAAGAAATCGACGCCATAGGCCACCGCGTCCTGCTTGGCGGCGAAGAAATTGTCACACCCGTTCGCATTGACGAGCGTGTGAAAGAAATCGTCCGCAGTTATACACCTTTAGGCCCCTTGCACATCCCTGCAAACCTCATGGGCGTACACGTTGCCGAAAAGCTCATGCCCGGCATCCCCAATGTGGGCGTTTTCGACACAGAATTTGCCTCCTGCATGTCCCCCTCGGCCTACATCTATCCGCTGCCCTACGAATATTACGAAAAATATCGCATCCGTCGCTACGGCTTCCATGGCACCTCCCACAAGTATATCGCGCGCAAGACAGCAGAATTTCTCGGCAAGCCACTAGAAGAGCTCAACACCATCACCATGCACCTCGGCAATGGTTCATCCATGACCGCCGTGCAAAATGGTCGATGCATTGACACATCCATGGGCTTGACCCCCCTTGAAGGCCTCATGATGGGCACACGCTCCGGCAGCATCGACGCCGCCATCATCCCCTTCATCATGCAGCAAGTGGGACTCACCGCAGAAGAAGTGGACGAGCTGCTCAACAAAAAATCCGGTATTCTCGGCATCTGCGGCACAAATGACATGCGCGACGTCCACGCCATGCGTGAGAGCGGCGACGTGAAAGCGCAACTCGCCTTTGACATGCTCGTGCGCAGCATCAAGAAATTGCTCGGCTCCTACTTCTTCCTCCTCGGTCGCGTCGATTCCATCGTCTTCACCGCCGGCATTGGCGAAAATGACGAACACGTCCGCGCCGCCGTCTGCCAAGGACTCGAACCGCTGGGCATCATCCTCGATACAGAAGAGAACGACATCCGCAGATCCACCGCACGCGCCATCAGCACCGACGCAAGCAAAATCCCCGTACTCATCATCCCCACCAACGAGGAATTGCAAATTGCAGAAAGCACTGTCGAAGTGTTGAAAGGCTAGGAATTTTTTTATTTTTTAAGTTTTTTTCTTGGGGGGAAACTTTTTTTAGAAAAAAAGTTTCCCCCCAAACCTGAGCAGTTTGAAACGTGTTTTTAGGTTTATGCCCACTCTATTTTGACGCACACGCTTTACAGATAACAGTTTGTTTTCTAAGGAAATGAGCTTGATTGTCGTACATGTAGCGCTCCCGATACTTGCGCAAGCAAAACACCGCCATAATGCACGCAAGGCATTCCGCCACTGGCACAGCAAGCCACACGCCCGTCAAACCTATGAAGTGTGGCAGCACCAATATGGACACGCCGATGAAGAAGAATGTGCGGAAAAATGATATAAAAGCAGAGACCTTTCCGTTGGAATAGGCCGTAAAAAGTCCTGATGCAAAAATATTCATGCCCGAAAAAGCAAAGCCTAAGGCGAATATATAAAAACCGTCGACGGTCAGCGCATAGGCTGTGCTGCTCGTCTCCAAAAACATGCCCGCCAGACTTTCATTCATCGCGAACGCAACAAGCACAAGCACCACCGAAGCACCGCCCACAAAGCGGACACAAATGGTAAAGAGCTTTCGCAGCTTTGACCTACTCATCGCCCCATAGTAAAAACTAAACACAGGGGCTATTCCCATAGAAAAACCCATAAAGAGCGCATTGATGATGATTTGCGCATAAAGCACCACTGTTATGGCAGCTACGCCGTCATTGCCTGCCATACGCAGCATGGTTATATTGAAAAGAAATGTGGTCACGCCTGTGGCTAAATGCGTCACCATCTCCGAAGAACCGTTGCCGCACGCGCTTAGAATTGAGCGTATGTGTATGGAAAATTTTACAAAGTGTAATGGAAGCTCTGTTCTGCCAGCGCCAAAAAAACGTAGACCTATGACTGTTGGCACAAGCCATCCAAGCGCAGTGGCAAGCGCCACGCCGTACATGCCCATGTGGAAATATACAAGCAAGACATAGTCCAAAATAAGGTTTGTCATGCCTCCTAAGACTAAGGCCGTGAATGCGATGCCGGGACGCCCTGAGGCAATGAGGGCATGCTCGAAAATGCTTTGCAATATGGCGACAGGCGCAAAGAGTGAAATGATAAAGAGGTACTCGTAGCAAAAGGCGAATGTCTCGTCATTGGCGCCCAAAGCATAGATGATGTCTTCTAAAAACATTTGCGTCAGCAGCGCAAGGGCTATGCCAATCGTCAAACCGGTGGCGCAAAAAAGGCTGAACTTTTCCTTTGCCTCGTGCGCCTTGCCTTCGCCTAACAATCGCGCACATATGGCATTGCCGCCTGTGCCAAGCATGGTGCCCACAGCAATATAGAGCGTCATCATGGGCACGACAATGTTGATTGCAGAAAGCGCGTGCGCGCTGATGAGGTTTGCCACAAAAACACCATCCACCATAATGTACAGTGATAAAAAAATCATCATTGCCATACTTGGAAGGGTAAATTCCAGAACATTCTTATAAGTGATACTCTTTAACATAGAAAACTCCTTTCACGCGGAAACGTGCTTTACCTGCGTAAAAATGCGTGATAGGCCTACTATAAAGTATCACGTAATGTGAGAGTCAAGAAAAAAGAGGCAAGTATGGAAAAATATTTATCCATCGGCGAAGTGGTGAAAATGAAGGGTGTGAGTCATCGTTCGTTGCGCCACTATGATGAGATTGGCATTTTAAAACCTGCCTATGTGAATACCGAGACAGGGTATAGGTATTATACAAAAAGTCAGATGATTATTTTGGATGTCATCACCCTGTGCGTGGCATTTGGCATTCCATTGAAGCAATTTAAGAGCTATATGCAGCCATGTAAGTCCGCAGAATGTTCTGCGGATTTCTCCATAAATTTGAAAAGAATCGTGGACGATGCCCAGCGCAAGGCTTTAGAAGCACAGAAGGAAATGGAGCAAAGAGTCTATTTTCTCAATTCTGTGGCAGAGCATTTTGCGGAGTCTCAGAAGGGAATCCAAGCGGGGCACAGTTACAGCAAGGACATTGCGGAAAGGTTTTTTCTCGTTCGTCCGGCGCCCTCTTCCAGCTCCCACGCCATTGGAAACTGGCAAGAATATTTGTCGAATATGACACAACTTTATGCGCTTGCGGAAAAAAATGACCTTTCCATGTCTGTCAATCAAGGGTTTTGTTCCTTGCTGAAGGGTGGTGCGGTTGAAGCGCACTACTTCTTGGAAGTAAAAGCACAGCACACATGCGCCGCGCCTCATATGATAATCCCCAAGGCTCGCTTTATATGCGAAGTTTTTGAAGAAACAGACCTTTTCGCCGCTTTTGACAAGTATACGTTCCATGAATACTACAGAGCCGGCAGCATACTTATTTTTAATGACATACTGGAACATGAAATCAGTCATAGGCCGGTCCCTTTTGAGGTGCAGCTTATGTATCTTTAAATTATGCTTTTTTCCCGAAGAGGAAAAGGAGGAATAGGTTTTGTGAAGGGGAGGGATTACAGGTGAGGGGCTTGTGTGGGGAATTTTTTTAGAAAAAAGTTCCCCACACAAGCCCCTTTAGAAAAAAGCTTTGAGCCTTTACAGCTCATGAGGCGCGACAGGCTTTTACTGTTGCTGCTGTCCTTGTGCAAGAATAAGTTCCACCTCGTCGACGGTGAGACCTGCATTTTTTGCGATTTGACGCGCACTGACGCCGCGGCTGCGCTGGTTAAAGATGAGTTCGCGTAAGAACTGTGGCGAGCGCGAAATACCTTCTGCCTGACCCACAAGGCGCTTTAATTCCTCAACACGCTCTTGGATTTTTGGTCAAGCACGCGAAGCTCTGCTTGACGCTGGGCGAAGGTTGCCACAAGTTCGCGCTCAAGCTCTGCATTGTGCTGTAGGCGAGCGAGTAAAAGTTCTTGGTTTGCTTGCAAGTTTTGCATCAAGCTCTCAGAACGACGCAAACGCAAGAAAAAGAAAACAATAGCTCCCAACAAAAGAAGCTC
>CAYJGA010000202.1:0-4313 GCA_964369255.1 uncultured Desulfovibrionaceae bacterium | reverse complement strand
CGGGTTATGAGCCCGACGAGCTACCGAACTGCTCCACCCCGCGTCACGAACAAGTCATATATAGGGGGATTGAGGGCAGCCGTCAAGCAAAATATGCAAAAAAAATGAAAAAATTTTTCAATTAGTTCTAGTGTGTTGTTTTTATGCATTTTTCTACAGTCCGAGGTGAGAGCCTTCCTCAAAGCTTTGACGCAACTTAAGACCTCTGCACAACTCCCACGCCAAGACAGACACTGCCTCGAGTGAGACAAATTGCCTGTGGCCAAAGTGGGATTTATGTGTTTTTTCTTTTATTTTTCGTGCATTTTTGCCTCACACAAGCAAAAATACACGCATTAGACCCACTTCTCCTATGTTTTAATCAATCCAGCCGCTTTTTTTGTATGTTAAAGGCGGTGCTCGTCAAATGCAGCTCAGCATTCACCTTCTCCGCTCCGAGGTATCGCTCGCGCCAAAATCCATATTTCTTTTTGGCGACACCAAAGTATTGCTCTACGCGAAAACGTACCCTGTGGATTGGTGTAGGGGTTCTTTGGACAGAAAAATATGTCATTGTTCTGAAAGAAGGAGACGATTATGAATGACTCCACAATCCATAGCGCCATCTGCGCCTCATGAAGGCAGGGAACCCTTAAAAATGTTGAAAAATTATTTTCTCAATACAAAACGCTTGCACGGCTTCGCGCAATATGACAGCATAGCACACGCGTGGGCAAAATGGTCAATACTCACTCTTAATTTGCCCAATACCTGTCCTAAGGATAGGGAGCACCTCTTAGTGCCTTGTAAAGTCTAAAAGATTTTTTTGAAAGGGGGTTGGAGGAAAGCTTTTTTATATGTATTTTTTAAGTTTTCCCCCAAGAAAAAACGTCTTCCCCCAAAACCCTTTCAAAAAAAACAAAAAGAAGGAGAGCGTCGTTGATAGCCTATATTGAAGGGACTGTGGGACAGCAATTTGCTCAATCGTGTGTCATTTTGACCACGGGGGGCGTGGGCTATGCTGTGGCCTTGCCTACCCACACATTGAGCCGCTTGCCAGAGCGCGGCGCAAGCGTCGCATTTCACACAAGTCTGCAAGTGCGCGAAGACGCTCTTGAGCTGTACGGCTTTGACACATTTGATGAGCGTCAAACATTTGAGGTGCTTATTAGCATTTCAAAGGTAGGTGCTCGCACGGCTTTGGCCATTTTATCCCTCTATCGCCCTGACGACCTGCGTCGCCTTGTGCTGGAAGACGATATGCCTGCCCTCACACGCGTATCTGGTATTGGCAAAAAAACGGCGCAGCACATATTTTTAGAGTTGAAATATAAACTAAAACTGGATGATGTGCCAGTTCTTTCGGCGGCGGCGACGCCTTCTGCGGGCACAGTATTTCGGGATGTGCAAGATGGTCTTGCGAACCTTGGTTACGCTGAAGAGGAGACTTCGCCCGTCATTCGGCAGATTTTGGAAAAGGAACCGGATCTTGATGTTTCCGGCGCCTTGCGTGCGAGCCTCAAAGCGCTTGCCCAAAGGAGGCAATAATGTCTGTTGCCGATGGGAAAATGCCTTCACGCCCTGCGTCTTCTCTTGTGTCGTCTGCAAATTTATACAGCAGGCAGGAAGGGCAAGAGAGGCAAAACACACAGTATGCACATGACATGCAGGACGTAGGCGTTTCCTTGCCTGGCGAATATGTAGCGCCGCCAGCTGCGCAAGGTATCGAACAGTCTGTACGCCCCTCGCGCCTTGATGATTTTATCGGTCAAGAGGAGTTGCGTGCCAATCTCCGCATTTACTTGGGCGCCGCCAAGGAGCGCGGCAAAGCCCTCGATCATACGCTTTTTTGTGGGAACCCCGGTCTTGGCAAAACGACGCTGGCGCAGATTATGGCGACGGAATTGGGCGTCAACATTGTCTGTACATCCGGCCCCGTCCTTGAGCGCAGCGGCGACCTTGCCGCCATTCTCACAAACCTTTCCCGCCATGACATTCTTTTTGTGGACGAAATACACCGTATGCCCATTGCCGTGGAGGAAGTGCTCTACCCTGCCATGGAGGATTTTAAGCTTGACCTTGTTATCGGTCAGGGACCTGCGGCGCGCACGGTAAAAATCGACCTTGAGCCGTTCACGCTTGTGGGTGCCACGACGCGTATGGGACTTTTGTCATCGCCTTTGCGTGATCGTTTTGGGATTGTGACGCGCTTAGAATTTTACAGTCCCAAAGAATTGTCGCGCATTGTGACCCGAGCGGCGCGCATACTTGGTGTTGCCATCGACGCGGACGGCGCCTATGAAATAGGTCGCCGTGCTCGAGGTACGCCGCGCATCGCGAACCGCCTGCTACGTCGAGTGAGGGATTTTGCGCTCATGCACAACGAGCACATCATCACAGAAACGCAGGCCGCCAGCGCTATGGAGCGCATGGATGTGGACGCCGTCGGCCTTGACCAAATGGACAGAAAGCTCTTAGAGGTACTTATCAACGTGTACGACGGCGGCCCTGTAGGCATTAAGACATTGGCTGTGGCCTGCTCTGAAGATGTGCGCACAGTAGAGGACATTTATGAACCCTATCTTATTCAGTGCGGCTTTTTGAAGAGGACGCCTCGCGGACGCATGGCGACTATGAAGGCGCGCGAGCATTTAAAGCTTCTTTTGACAAGCCGAAATGGGCGGAGCTGATTTCATGTGGATATCGAAATGGTCTCATATGTTCCATTACACTAGGGAAAAATTGCGGCGCGAAAGCATTATCAATGCTTTTTGGGCGTGGACAGGTTCCTCTATTTGCCTTCTTTGCATCGCTCTCTTGGATACGTTTTATAAGGAGGCTGACGAAACAGGCATTCTTATGGCCTCTCTTGGTGCGTCGGCAGTGCTTGTTTTTGGCGCGCCTGCAAGCCCTCTTGCTCAGCCGCGCAATGTCATGGGCGGGCACTTTGTTTCCGCCATCGCCGGCGTCACATGCCAGATTTTCTTGGGCGCATGGCCCATTGCGGCAATCTGTACGTCTGTTTCCCTCGCTATATTCCTCATGACGGTCACAAAAACACTCCACCCCCCCGGCGGCGCGTCCGCCCTCTATGCAGTTATCGGCGGAGATGTTATACATCGCCTAGGCTACACATACGCCGTCGTTCCGTGTCTTTTGGGTGCAAGCATCTCAGTCGCCATAGGTGTGCTCATGAGTTCCGTGTCGAGGCGCAAAATGTATCCGCAGAAGTGGTGGTAGTGGGGCATTTTCTAAATAAGGATATTTTTTTGCAAGGGGTTTGGGAAGACGTTTTTCTTCGTGGGGGGAAAGCTTTTTTTTTCTAAAAAAAGTTTCCCCCCAAGAAAAAAACTTAAAAAAACAAAAAAAAGCTTTCCCCCAAAGCCCTTTCAAAAAAACAAATCGGCATGAAATGATAAGACACCCTTAATGAGCTTTCCGCTTCTGCATCCTATCCCTGAAATAAATAGCCACAAGATTCATGCCCAGTACAAGCAAGATAAGGACGAGCGCCGTGCCATATTGGAGCGGGCGAGTTTTCTCAATTTCTGTGCCGGCGGTGGCGAGGACGTACATGTGATAGGGGAGCGCCATGACTGAGCTGAATATGGAATCGGGGTTTTTAGGCGTATAGAAGACAGCGGCGGTGAACATGATGGCGGCTGTTTCCCCTGCAGCGCGGGAGAGGCCGAGGATGGCGCCTGTGAGCATGCCGGGTGTGGCGACGGGCAGGACGACGCGCACAATGGTTTGCCACTTGGTGCCGCCGAGGGCGAGGGAGGCTTCGCGATATGTGTCAGGGACAGTGCGCAGCGCCTCTTCTGCTGTACCAATAATGACAGGCAGGGAGAGGACAGCAAGGGTGAGCACGCCCGCAAGCAGACTCACGCCCATGCCACAGAAGGTGACGAAGAAAGCAAGTCCAAACAGACCAAAGACGACGGAAGGCACGCCCGCAAGATTGTTGACGCCAAGGCGGATGTATCGTGCAAAACGGCTACGCCCTGCGTATTCGTGGAGGTAGATGGCGGAGGCCACGCCAAGGGGGAAGGAGATGAGGAGCGCGCCTACGGCGAGAAGGAAGGTGCCCACAATACAAGGCCAAATGCCCCCCTCTGTCATCATATTGCGCGGCGCTTCTGTGAGAAATTCCCATGTGATGGCGGGTAACCCTTGGATAGCCAAGAACGCGCACACGATAACGAGGGCGCTCATATTGATGAAGGCCGCCGTCTTGAGCAAGCCGAACATGATACTTTCACGACGCAAACGCGAGTCGCTGGATACGGCAAATTTCATAGAATCCCCCTACAGACTGGAACTGCCCACTTGCT
>CAYJGA010000201.1:0-4326 GCA_964369255.1 uncultured Desulfovibrionaceae bacterium | reverse complement strand
CTAGTATGACAGTTGTAGAATTAAGGTTTTTTTGAAAAGGCTTGTGGGGGGAAAACTTTTTTTAGGAAAAAAAAGTTTTCCCCCAAACCCCCCTTCAAAAAAACCACCTGTTTAGCTAAACAATCGGCGCTTACGACTGGAATATTTGAAAAGTATTTTTCGATAGTCTCTTAAAATGAGTTCGGTTTGCATCTGTTTTTTAGCTGTTTCTTGGTTGTCTTTGGGCTGTTTTGAGCCTTTACAAAGCATAAGAGGCTTTCCATGCGGCTTGCATGCAAAGCTGTAAACAGCCTGTTAAAGGTTAACGCCTCTTTTACTTTTGTACATAGCCAAGCTCCATAAGAAGCGCCTCCATGGCCTTGTACTGCTCGCGCACTTCTTTTTCCCATGCAGCACCGGACGTTTTATCGAGGGTAAAGCCAAGCGCCTTAACCTCTTCAACAAATTTTGGATTTTCTATCACTGCTTGTGTCACTTCTATGAGCTTATCAATGATTTCTTGGGGAGTCTCCTTGGGGACAACGATGCCACTCCATCCATAAAAATCTCCTCGATAGCCTTGCTCCGCGAAGGTCTGTGCCTGCGGATAGCGCGTGCTTTTGTCAGCCATGGCAAGGATTTTCAATCGTCCCTCGTCAACAAGTGATGTGTAATTGTTAGGAAAAAGAAAGGTAATATCCCCATGCATGCCAATAACAGAGGTAGCAGCTTCGGCCGCACTGGCATAGTTGACATGACGCATATACACATCATTTTGTGACGCCCAGCTCGAAAAGGCTAAGGTGAGCCATGCCACCGTAGACGGCGAACTGAAAATATATTTACGCGCTTGCTTAATCGCGTCGGCTTGAAATTCTTTGAGGGACTGCCATGGGGCGCTTGGTGCTACAACGACAGCAGTATTGGCACGCATAAATCGAGTAACATAAGCAAAGCTGTCGGCATGCAGCTCGTCCCCTGTATACAATAAGGGCATAACCACACACGGTCCTGCTTGTCCAAGAAAAATTGTGTAACCGTCCGGCTTCGCCGTGGCAGCGAAGATGGTGCCTGTCAAACCACCTGCACCAGTTTTATTGACCACCCTTACGGGTTGTCCTAACTCTCGCTCTGCAAACTTTGCCCAAAGACGGGCGCTCACATCGCTGTCGCCGGCAGTCCCAAAGGGGACGACTAAGGTGATGGGTTTTGTGGGGTATTGTGCACGCGCTTCTATGGCGAATACCAAAAAAAACAACGTGAAACTCAACATCCAAAATATTTGTCCAGACATTTGTCCAAAAAGCTTGCGAAAAGTAACCATATCCCTCCCTTTGCGATAAAGCGTCTTGAAAATTATATTCGTTTCATTCTCAACATCATCAAGGATACACAGAAATATTTTGTCACTTTTTATCCATAAAAGCAAGCTTTATTGAGAGTCAATACAAGTAAGATGGGCGGGATGGCTCAATCCAACGTAGAAAAGCGCTGCTTGTGGCAGCGCTTTTCTCATGTAAACTATTGAACAATAAATGTATTCAGGGATTACTCAATCACACTGGCCTTTGTGATGATAACAGGTTCTGAAGGCACATTTTCATGCATGCCGCGACTGCCAGTAGGTACTTTTTCAATCATATCAACGACATTTTGCCCTTTAATAACCTTCCCGAAAACCGTATAACCAAAGCCTTGATTTGTGGGTGCGGTATAATTGAGGAATTTATTGTTAGCCGTGTTGATAAAAAATTGCGCCGTTGCAGAGTGCGGGTTGGAAGTGCGCGCCATGGCGATGGTGTACTTCTCATTGGTGAGGCCATTGGACGCTTCATTCTTGATGGGTTTGCCTGTGGGCTTTTCCTTCATATCCGGCGTCATACCTCCGCCTTGAATCATAAATTTCCCGATGACACGATGGAAGATGGTGCCATCATAGTGCCCGCTTCTCACATAATTCAAGAAGTTTTTCACGCTTTCCGGCGCTTTGTCCGCATCAAGGCGCAAAACAATATCGCCCTTCGTGGTTTCAAGTTTCACCGCCACGGCGGCTGCAAAAGCTTCGCCGCTCAACACAAGCGAAAAGCTGAGAGCCAAACACAGAACGCACACACTAAAAATGCCTGTAATCTTTTGAAACATAGTCATTCTTTCTCTTTTTTTATGGTGTAACACATAAAGCCCCAAAGGCTTATACGCAGAGTTTATGATAAAAATGCAAAAAGGTCAAAAGCCAATACACGCCGCAGCCTATTGCTTTCCTCGGAAGTCTAGTTTTGTTTTTATTGAAAGGGGTTTGGGGAAATTTTTTTTTAATAAAAAACAAAATTAGAATGCTGGAATTGCGGGCGGCGATGCTCACGCGCTCTCTTGACGGATGCAGCGCGAAATGCTAAAGAATATTCACTACATTACATAAGGAGAGGCCACCATGTCTCAATCTTCAGAGGCTTTTGCCAAGGGCGTTGACGTCGTCCTTGAGGTTATCATGTTTGAAAATTGGCTCCGCTTTTATTTTATAAGCGAAAAGCCCCATGCTGAAGACGGTTTGTTCTTGGCAGTACCTGAACAGGGGATGGAGCGCATAAAGGAGCTTTATCCGCATCTGCTTCCTTTGGCGGAAGATATGAACGGAAAAGAACTGACCTTTGAAAGTTCACGCACGGCTGTGTGTACCTTTGTTGTCACAGAAGTGGATGGCAAAATGATACCTAAGAATATGTCGGACCTTGTGTTTGACAGTGTGACTTTTCAAAAAGAAATGCATCTTTTTAACACATGGGTGCAAGCGCACGAAAGCCAACTTGATGAAGGCTTCGTCGATTTTGGCGCATGGCGCAATTTCTTCTCTCAGTGGAGAGAAACGGACGCCGTACAAAGCTGGGCAGCGCAAATGGAAACCGGCGGCGCCATGCCAAATGGTGAAGGTCAAGAAACTGTGCAGTAAGGTGTTTTTTTGAGAAGACTGTGGGGGACACTGCTTCCCCCGCACGCTGTCTCCTCGCTCCGCTGTCGTGCCGGCGTGCCGCTTTACCAGCTTATAAGCTTGTCGAAATCGCCCTTAAATACGCCTTTCTACACAGAAAAAGCCCTATTATGTCAAAAATACCCCCATCATCCCTTTCCTCTTTGCACCCATGTTTTTTAACATTTGACGCCCTTGGGCATATGCTCATGACCCAAGCCTTTCAGACACTGCAAGCCCTCATGCCCACAGCGCCACTCAAAGCCATCGATGCCACCGCGGGCAATGGCTACGATACGCTTTTTTTGGCACAGCAGCTGGCGCCGCACGGGCATGTGTGGGCATTTGATGTGCAAAGCGCCGCCCTTGAAGCCACAAGAGCGCGTCTGAAAAATCAATCAGCGCCCTTGGCGGACGTCTCCTGCATAAACGAGGGACACGAGCACATGCAAGCACTCGTCGCAGAACCCGTCCATGCGGTGCTCTTTAATTTGGGCTACTTACCCGGCAGCGACAAAAGCCTGTGTACTCATGTAAAAACAACCATGCAAGCCATAGAACAAGCCCAAAGCTTGCTCGTATGCGGCGGTTTTTTATGGATTCACGCCTATACAGGACAGCGCGGAGGAGAAGAAGAATGTGAGGCCCTTGCAGCACACATGGGGCAGCTCGCCTATGAGGAGTGGCGCGTCCTGCATACTGTATCGCCCAATAAGAAATTGCGTCAAGAACACGCGTTCTTTGTGCAAAAAAGGAGAGTATAATGTTTAGCCTTGTGCGTTTTGCGCCCATCATCGTTCTAGGGGCACTGTGTCTTGTGTTTTATACAGCCATGCACTTTTACGCTCAATCTGCCATGGAGGCCGCGCAAGGGGAAGAGGCCGTCTACCACGTTCTCCAACTGCGCGTCATATTCAGCCTGCTCTTCTCCGTGCTCCTCGGCTTCTTGGGAGTCAAAATGAGCGGACATGTGTGGCCTGCCATGCTTGCGCACACACTCGTCGTGGCACTCATGCTGCTTCTCGATATTCCATGGGAGCAGCTCACAGCCCATTGGGATATAACACTCCTCATCCTTGGACTTATAGCCGGTGTAACAGGTGTCGCCAGCGGGATAACCTTGGGCATCTTTTGGCTTCTTCATCGGTATCAATTCCGAAAACCACGCAAGAAAATTGGATAAAAATAGGGATAAGGCGTCAGATGACACTTTATTCCTTCATAAATGCTCCTAAGCTTGCAGTAATGAGAGTAAGAGAGTTGGGCTTTTGAATTGAATGCGCGATATATAAAAAAATATGTAAATAAGCGTTTAGAAATGACAAGATACTAGTGTCTTGTCTTTTCTAAAAGCTTATTTATGTGTTCTCTTGTTAATCTCA
>CAYJGA010000200.1:2764-4373 GCA_964369255.1 uncultured Desulfovibrionaceae bacterium | reverse complement strand
CCCTTCAAAAAAATCTCTTTATTTAGAAACAGCCCCTAGCTATATTTGCTCCATGACACGGACGGTCTCAAGCACAGCCGCGGCAGCTTCGACGCCCTTATTGCCTGCCTTGGAGCCGGCTCTTTCGATGGCTTGTTCCAAGTTGTCCGTGGTCAAAAGACCAAAGCCCACAGGCACGCCATATTCAAGGGACACATGGGCAAGTCCCTTGGTCGCTTCAGAGGCTACAAAGTCAAAGTGTGGCGTAGAACCGCGAATGACAGCGCCCAAGGCTAAAATCCCATGGCTCTCTCCCTTTGCAGCAATCTTCTTGCATACCACAGGCATCTCAAAAGCGCCCGGAATGCGTACGATGGTAATATCTTCCGCTGCACAGCCATGTCGTACCAAGTAATCCACAGCGCCGCCCACAAGGCGGTCAACGATAAAATCGTTGAAGCGCGTCGCAATAATTGTGAATTTCAAGCCCTGTGCCTGCAAATGCCCTTCGATAGTACGAATATTTGTCATCTATGTTCTCCAATCAAGTTTTTATTTTTTTGAAAGGGGTTTGGGGAAAACTTTTTAGGAAAAAAGTTTTCCCCTACAAAATTTTCAACACCCTTTTAAACTCTACACTTTGTGAGAAGATGCCCCATTTTGTCTTTCTTTGTCTTGAGGTACTCTTCATTGCTTGGGCAGGCGTCTACTTCGATGGGAACGCGGTCGACGATTTCGATGCCATAGCCTTCAAGTCCCACAATTTTCTTGGGATTGTTGGTGAGCATGCGCATTTTGCGCACACCGAGGTCAACGAGTATTTGTGCGCCGGTGCCATAGTCGCGCAGGTCGGGGGCAAAGCCGAGCTTTTCGTTCGCTTCGACAGTGTCGTATCCTTCGTCTTGGAGGGCATAGGCCTTGATTTTATTGGCAAGACCTATGCCGCGTCCTTCTTGGCGCATGTAGAGGATAACACCTCGCCCTTCTTGTTCAATTTGGCGCATGGCGGCGACGAGCTGTCCGCGGCAATCGCAGCGCAGGGAGGTGAGGGCGTCGCCTGTGAGGCATTCGCTGTGGACGCGGACGAGGACGGGGTCGTTGCCTGTGATGTCACCTTTGACGAGGGCGATGTGGGTGCCTGAGTCGAGGTCGCATTCGTAGGCGTGGACTTCAAAATCGCCGTGTGCGGTGGGCATGTGTGCTTGCGCGACGCGGCGCACGGAGACTTGCCCGCGCATCATGCGATAGCGGATGAGGTCTTTAACGGCGGCAATTTTAAGATTATGCTCCGCGGCGAACACTTCAAGCTCTGGCAGGCGCATCATTTCGCCGTCATCGTTCATGATTTCGCAAATGACAGCGGCTTCCTTGCAGCCTGCGAGGGTAGCAAGGTCAACACCGCCTTCTGTTTGTCCGGCGCGCACAAGGACGCCGCCTGCGCGGGCGCGCAGTGGGAAGATGTGACCGGGGGTCACAATATCTTCTGCGCGCACATTGTCGGCTACGGCGGCGAGGATGGTGGTGGCTCTATCCTTGGCGGAGATGCCTGTGGTGACGCCGTGGCGCGCCTCGATGGACACGGTGAAGTTTGTGCCAAATTGGGAGCCATTGCGCTGGGTCATGAGATCAA
>CAYJGA010000200.1:0-2754 GCA_964369255.1 uncultured Desulfovibrionaceae bacterium | reverse complement strand
GAGGGCATCGCAGCGTGCGGGGCTTAAAGGAAGGCAGATGAGTCCGCGCCCGTACTTTGCCATGAAGTTAATGATTTCCGGCGTGACATGCTCTGCGGCGATGGTGAGATCGCCTTCATTTTCGCGGTCTTCGTCGTCCACCAAGATAATCATTTTTCCTTGGCGTATTTCCTCAATGGCTTCTTCCGTTGTGCAAAGTGGCATAACATTTCCTCTTTTTATGATATAAAACCGTGTTTATGAAGGAGTTCTTCTGTCACGGTGCTTGTGTGTGGTGCGTGTTCCTGTGTGTGAGACAGGAAGGGGTTGAGCATATGGCGCACGTATTTACCAATAATATCCGTTTCCATGTTCACTTGTGCGCCTACCTTCCATGTGGCAACGGTGGTAACTGTCCATGTTTCGGGGATGACATTGACTGTAAGGTGGTTTTTGCCGCAAGTATTGACGGTGAGGCTGATGCCGTCGAGTGTAACGGAGCCTTTCGCAATAACCTCGGGGCTGTATTGTTCGGGGAAGGTGAGTGTTATGATGCGTGATTGTCCTGCGTTTTCAATGGACTTCACAGTTGCGATGCAGTCTACGTGTCCGCTGACGATATGCCCGCCGATCCGGTCGCCTACGGCGAGCGCGCGCTCAATATTGACGGGGCTTGTTGCGTATAGTTCGCCGAGGTTTGTGCGTTGTATGGTTTCAGCGGAAGCGTAAGCGTGAAAGGTATTGTCGTGTCCGCTTTCTACAGTGAGACACACGCCATTCACGGCGATAGATTCGCCCACGATTATGTGTGTCAGTGGGAAGAGCGTGTGTATGGACAAGCGGCGCTCCTTGCCCATGTTTTGTATGTTTTGGACATGTCCTTGACCGTGGATAATCCCTGTAAACATGAGGCTTTATTCTCCTTTTGAGTTCTCATTCTCAGCATTTCGTATGGGTCTGAGTGTGAGGTGCAGGTCGGGGCCGCATGTTTTGTATTTTGTCATACGCAGTTGGAGGGCGTCTGTCATGTGGAGTGGATTTCTGCCATGGAAGGCGGGTCTTGCTTCGTCGTCACCAAGGACACAGGGCGCCATATGAAGCAGAAATTCGTCAACGAGATCTTCTTCAAGAAGGCTGAGTGCAAGCTTTCCCCCACCTTCGCACAAGACATAGGGGCAGTGTAATTCCGTGTGCAAGCGTTCGAGGAGGGTGTGCAAGGAGGGCAGTCGTACCCCGACGCCTGAGGGGCGTTCTGACCAGACGCGCACGCCTGCGGCTTGCAATGATTTTGCAGTGGGTGATGCGGCAGCGGCGGGAGTTGTGAAGAAAAGAGTTTCGTGCGGCCTATGCTGCAAGAGGTAGGCATCGCTTCCCATGGGCAGTCTGGACGTTACGACGCATGCAAGTGGTTGGGTCTGCGTGCCCTCGACGCGGCTTGTAAGGTGTGGGTTATCATCGCGGAAGGTGCCGCCACCGACCATGACAGCGCCGCCGCACAGGGCGATATTATGCCGCATGGTGTGGACGGTTGCGCGAGATTCTTCCCCGCTTATCCACTTTGAGTGTCCTGTTCGTGTGGCGATGCGTCCGTCGAGAGTGGTAGCCATTTTCAGGATAACGTAGGGTCTTTTTCGTGTTTGTGGTATGAAGAAATCCGCGGTGATGTCGGCGCATATGAGTTCTTCTATACCAACTTCCACCTGGATGCCTTGGCTTTGTAGGTATTCGATACCCCCTGCAGCCACGGGATTTTTATCGCGCACGCCTACGACGACATGCTTTATGCCTGCGTCAACAATGGCCTTGGTACAAGGTGGAGTCTTACCGTGATGGTGGCATGGTTCAAGTGTGACGACGAGGGTACATTCGGCGGGATTCACCTTTCTGCGTGCGGCGTCTTGGAGACAATCGACTTCTGCGTGTGCCTCTCCGTAGTTTTTATGCCAGCCGCCTGCAACGATGCGTCCGTTTTGTACAAGCACAGCTCCCACCATAGGATTTGGATGCACTGCAAAGCGCCCCCTTTCTGCCAAAGTCACAGCATGGCGCATGGAAGCCGCAAATGGATGTTCACTCACGCACTTTTTCTCCTTCATAAGGGGGGATGGGGGGGGCACAGGGCTTTTCTAATTGTTCGAGCATAATGCTTGCCTCATCGAGCATGGCTAGTGCCAGCTCATCGGGATAAAATTCTACATAATAAATTTTGTTTATACCGCAATTTATCAGCATTTTACTACAGAGGACACAAGGGAACGTGGTGCAATAAATGTCTGCTCCGCTTAAAAGCACGCCGTGCAGTGCGGATTGGATGATGACATTTTGTTCTGCATGTAGGCCGCGGCATATTTCGTGTCTTTCACCGGAGGGTATATTTTTTTGTTGTCGTAAGCATTCTGTACTGAGACAGTGGCGTATGCTTGCAGGCGCGCCATTATAGCCAGTGGCAAGGATACGCTTGTTTTTTACAGCAATAGCGCCCACTTTGCGTCGCATGCACGTGCTACGTTCTGCCACCATATAGGTGATGGACATGAAGTATTCAGGCCATGGCAGGCGTTGATTGTGCAAGTTGTGCGCCATGTAGGCTCCTTCCGTATAGACTCCTGACACGCACTTTTTCAAGAAGATATGTCATAAATTCGTAAGAAGTGGTACACCCAATGCGAGGCTTTGCCAAGTCCTACGCGCAAAGGAGGCATAAAAAAAAGGAAGCCAAACACCCGTAGCCACCGTTGCCGCTGCTTCCTTTCGGACCTGACGGGGTTGGCGGTG
>CAYJGA010000199.1:0-4375 GCA_964369255.1 uncultured Desulfovibrionaceae bacterium | reverse complement strand
TTTGGTTTTTTTTCCCCCCCCCCCGGGGGGGGGGGTTTGGGGTTCGCCTTTGCCCTGCCGCAGGGGGAGCACCTCTGTGGGAAGACTTTTTTCTTCTTGGGGGGAAAGCTTTTTTTCCTAAAAAAAGTTTCCCCCCAAGAAAAAAACTAAAAAAACAAAATACTAGACATCGCCCTGAGCTTTGAGTGCTTCTGTTTGACTGTGTGTTGTCAGCGCTTCGACGAGGGCGGCAATTTCGCCTTCCATGATTTTTTCGAGAGAGTAGAGGGTCAGGTTGATGCGGTGGTCGGTGCATCGTCCTTGCGGAAAATTGTAGGTACGGATGCGCTCTGACCTGTCGCCGGAGCCGACTTGTGCTTTGCGGTCGGCGGACATGGCGGAGAGCTGCTTGTCTTGTTCGATTTGCAGGATGCGTGATGCGAGCACCTTCATGGCGCTGGCCTTGTTTTTGTGCTGACTTTTTTCGTCTTGACAGGTGACGACGGTGTTTGTGGGCAGGTGGGTGATGCGCACGGCGGATTCTGTTTTGTTGACGTGCTGCCCGCCGGCCCCGGAGGCACGATAGACGTCGATACGAATGTCGTCGGGTCGGATGTTGACGTCCACTTCGTCCGCTTCTGCCATGACAGCCACAGTGGCGGCGGATGTGTGGATGCGCCCTTGTGCCTCTGTGGCGGGGACGCGTTGGACGCGGTGGGTGCCTGCTTCAAACTTGAGGTGACTGTAGACGCGGTCACCTGTGATGAGGCCGATGATTTCCTTGTAGCCGCCTGTATCAGAAGGGGATTCGCTCATGATTTCCACCTTCCAGCCCTTTATTTCGGCGTAGCGCGAATACATGCGGAAGAGGTCTGCCGCAAAAAGCGCGGCTTCTTCGCCGCCTGTGCCGGCGCGAATTTCGAGGATGGTGTTTTTCTCATCCAAGGGGTCCTTGGGCAGGAGGAGGACTTTGAGTTCTTGTTCGATGTTGGGCAGGCGCGCTTCTGCGGTGCGCAGTTCTTCTTGCGCCATTTCGCGGATGTCGGGGTCGGCATCGTTGAGGAGCTGCGTGTTTTCTTGTATGTCTTGGGTGAGGGTGCGGTGCTCACGAAAAAGGTCTACCACGTCGCGCAGGTCTGCGTGTGCCTTGGTGAGCTTGCGATAGCGCTCTTGGTCATTGAAGACATCTGGCTCGGCGAGCTGTCCCTCCAATTCCATATATTTTTTTTCTAATCCTTCAAGTTTTGCAAACATGTTTTTCTCCCTAGGCGACCACGTCGGTGGTTGTGTTTATACGCGTTTGTGGTGCGCATCAATAGTGGTATAAAAATGACGGACGCGGCAGCGATTGCGTCATGGTAAAGCTTATATCAAGGGCGGCTTCGGCAAGTTCGCGCCAAAAGTCCGCGGGGTCGGGTTTTTCGTAAAGCGGGGTTGTGGGCAAAACGGACGTCTGCTGATAGAGCTCTGCAAGAGCGATGTCTTGCCCGCCGAGCGTGTCCACAAGGCCGAGGGCAAGGGCTTGGCGTCCTGTAAAAACGCGTCCGTCTGCCAAGGGGTGTACTTGCTCCGGCGTCATTTTCCGACCCTCTGCCACGAGAAGGACGAACTGCTCATGCATATCTTGCATGACACTTTCGAGATAGGCGCGTTCTTCGTCGCTTAAAGGGCGTAAGGCGTCTCCGGCGTCTTTAAATTTGCCTGTTTTGAGCGTTTCACGACCGACGCCGATGCCTTCCATGAGGTCTTGAAGTTGTAGAATATCCATGCGCACGCCGATGGAGCCTGTCACAGTGCTTGGGTTTGCCACGATGTAGTCGGCAGCCATGGCAACCATGAGGCCACCGGAGGCGGCGCTGCTGCCCATGGAGGCCACAAGGGGCTTACGCTTGGCAAGAGCGACGAGGGCGCTGTGGATTTCTTGAGAGGCTGCCGCGCCGCCGCCGGGTGAATCGATGCGTAACAAGACGCCTTTGACGGAACTGTCTTGCTTGACGCTTTCTATCCATTCAAGCAGGGGGCGTGTGTCCATGATGAGGCCTTCCACGCGCACTACGGCGACGCGGTCTTCGTCTGTGAGGGTCACATCTTCGGAGAAGAAACAAGAACCGACGAAGAGTGTAAACGCTATCAGGATGCATGCGAAGAGGATGGGGTGGCGTTTGTAAAAGGGTCGTGGCCTCAGTGCTTGGATAAATTGCTGAAGCATGCTGTCTGTGAGGAGGACGGTGTCTTGTCCTGTTGTTTTTTTCTCACTTTTTTTGGGCGCGCTTTTTTCGGATTCCTTTTTTTCTGCCGGAGTGTGTGTTTTACTGTTCTCGTCGTCTTCCTGCGGGCGTGCTGCCTGCATGGCAAGAGGTGCGCTGTCAGCTTTATTCTGTGAAGGCGTTTCCATGGGATGTGTACCTTGTTTTTTCGGATGATAATGTCAGTTTGAATAATCGTGGGTTCGCCTATATATAATGATAGGAGTGGCAATGGCAAGGGAAATATAGGCGAAAAAATCATGTGGATATTTTTTTCGCGTGTATTTCATATGAATTTCGTGGGAATTTTTTGTAGAAGTTCTTAAAAAACACTGGAATGAGCGCATATGATGCGTGAGTGGCAAAAATTAGTGCTCGACCCTCGTAAAAAAATATATTATGAGAACCGTCGGGGTAGCATATGAAGGAAAGAATTATACATAAAAAAATGTCGGAAAAATCAGACTTAATGCGTCTTGTGGATATTTTAGACGCGCTGCAAAAGAACACACTGACACTTGACGATGCTCTTGGTTTCATTCAAGAAGTGACATATGCCAAGCGTGCCCTGTTAGTTCTGCTGTCGCCTGTGGACGGTGATCTCTACATTGAAGCGGCCTCCGGCCTTTCCAGTGAACAAAAAAAGCAAGGCCATTATGTGGTGGGCGAAGGCGTTGTGGGGAAGGTTATTCAAAGCGGCGCTGCGCTCTTTGTGGAAGACGCTGTGCATAATCCTTTGTTCCTCAACAGAACCCATGCGTGGGCGGATGTGGAGAGTATTTCCTTTTTGTGCGTCCCTATTAAATTGAACGACAAGGTCATCGGCGCCCTTGGTATCGACAGGCCGCGTGCGGCAGTGACACATCCCGCGCACGAAGAGCGTATGTTATCCGTCATTGCCAATGCCTTCATACCTTATATTCGCCTGCATCAAGACAGTATGCAGCATTGTACGGATGATGTGGAAAATGTACGCATTCCCAGCAGACGTAAAACGCCTGCTCGTGGTATTGTGGGACATTCTGAAGTAATGCAGACAATTTTTGAGCGCATTGAACAAGTGGCACACAGCAGCACGACAGTGATGATTCGCGGTGAGAGCGGGACAGGCAAGGAGCTTGTGGCACGCTCTATTCATGAAGGCAGCGCGCGTAAGGGCGAGAGCTTTATTTCTTTGAATTGCGCCGCCTTGCCGGAGAGTCTTGTGGAGAGCGAGCTTTTTGGACACGAAAAAGGGGCGTTCACGGGCGCGCTTCGCACACGCAAAGGACGCTTTGAACTGGCGGACGGCGGCACGCTCTTTCTTGATGAAGTGGGGGAGCTTTCCCTGACAACGCAAGCAAAGTTGTTGCGTGTGTTGCAAGAAAAGAGCTTTGAGCGCATCGGCGCGACAACGACGTGTCATGTGGATGTGCGCATCATCGCCGCCACCAATCGCAACCTTGAGGAGATGGTGGAGCAGGGGACATTCCGTAAGGATTTGTATTATCGTCTCAATGTGTTTTCCATCGCGCTGCCGGCTTTGCACGAGCGCCAGAGTGATATTGCCCCTCTTGCCCATCATTTTTTAACTATCTTTGCTGCGGAGCATCAGAAGGATGTCCCTCAACTGTCCCTTGCTGCCAGCGCCATGCTGGAGCGATATGAATGGCCGGGGAATATTCGAGAATTGGAAAATGTGATGGAGCGTTGCATGCTGCTTATCGGGCAGGGAAAGTATGTGCTCCCGCAGCATTTGCCACCGGAGCTGCACAGCCACAAATGCGCCCAGTCGGGGCGACGCGTGGCGGTTGATCATGGACATAAGGGGACATTGCCGGAACGCATTGAAGAGCTTGAGCGTGTTTCAATTATGGAAGCGCTGACAGAGTCGCAGGGGCATATGGGGCAAGCGGCGGCGTCGCTTGGCATTACGGAGCGCATTATGGGGCAGCGGATGCGAAAGTATGCCATCAGTTATAAGGAATTTCGCTAAAGGGTGTTTTTAAATAAAGAGATTTTTTTGAAATGGGTTTGGGGGAAACTTTTTTTCCTAAAAAAGTTTCCCCCAAACCCATTTTAATAAAGCAAAAACGGAAATGCCATGGGAGAGGACACTTGTCACTGACAAAAAAATGTGGCATTCATGATGCACCACTGCATTCCGATTG
>CAYJGA010000198.1:0-4401 GCA_964369255.1 uncultured Desulfovibrionaceae bacterium | reverse complement strand
GGTTAGCTAGACAATCGGCGCGTGCTAATGGAGGATTGAAGAGATGTTTTGTAGCTTTGTACAAAAGAACGTGTTTTGACATTTTGAGCACTGCGGCAAAGGGCAAAAGAATTTATCTAGAAACAGCGCCTAAACAATTTTCTACACTCTTTGAGAACATTCGTGAACTTTAAACTCTTCCAAGGGTATTTTGCAATTATAATTACAAATAATTCAGTCAATAAGAATCACCTGATGTTGCTCTATCGTCGCCACATTCAGTTCTTGCCTTTTATGCGCACTTGGGGCACTCTGCCAACAGGTGCTAACAACACCTTAATACCAGACGGGTCGTGGTCTCAACCACGGGGTCGTTCTCGCGCTTTCGCAAGATAGGCGACTCTTTTGTTGCGTCTACGGCCGGGAGTGCGAGGAATACAATACCTGCTTGCAGGGAATAACTCCGCTGCACGTCTGGTCAGTTGTTAGCTCCCGGCATTCGCCACGCCCTTTGTTGCTCTCCTGTGCCTGTTTTGGCGATGCCATTCTTTATTGTCTTTATAAAGAAAAGGAGCAAAGCCATGACAAAGCATAGTCATATTCTGAACGACATGCCACCGCACTGGCAGTTTTACGCTCATGTCCACGAATTATGTCGTTCCCCGCGCCCGTCCGACTGGCAGTTTGCGCGCTTACACATAGGCGCGGACTGCTACAGCCTCCAAGAACTTGCCGCATTTCTGAGCGTCACTGTCGAAGAGCTAGAGGCCGCAAGAGAGGCAGGCAAAATTCCTGCCGGGTGGCTCCTGCACCTCTTTCATACACAACGCATAAATCCCCATTGGGTCTTGGATTTAGAACTCCCCATACACTTTCGTGATAGTGAATAAAAAAATGGTGGGGCGCGAACGCCTCACCATTCATATCAACTCACTGTATATACGACTAAATGCCTAAATATGCCTCGCGCACTTCCTTACTGGAAAGCAGCGCCTCCGCGCTGTCTTCCATCACAATGCGCCCGTTTTCCATGACATAGCCACGATGCGCCACGCGCAAGGCTTGGTTTGCGTTCTGCTCCACAAGGAAGACCGTGGTGCCATCCGCATTCACCTTTTCCACAATACCAAAAATCTGGCGAATGATAATGGGAGCAAGGCCAAGGGAAGGTTCATCCAAAAGCAAGAGACGCGGACGCCCCATAAGCGCGCGAGAAATAGCCAACATCTGCTGTTCACCGCCGGACAGCGTGCCGCCCATTTGTCGACGGCGTTCCGCCAAAATGGGAAAGAGGCTGAAGACATATTCTTGGTCGCGCTTTATTTCTTCCTTATCCGAACGCAAAAAGGCGCCCAAGTCGATATTTTCTTGCACGGACATGTCGGGAAAAATCAAACGCCCTTCCGGAACTTGACTCACACCAAGGCGCACAATTTCGTGAGGCCGCATGGTATGCAAGGGCTTCCCCTCAAAAAGCACTTCACCGGAGCGCAAAGGATTGACACCGCAAATGGTCATAAGCGTCGTACTCTTGCCGGCGCCGTTGGCGCCTATGAGCGTCACAATCTCCCCTTGCTTGATGGTCAAGTTCACATCGCGAAGGGCTTGGATATTTCCATAAAATGTTTGTACATTACGAAGCTCAAGCATGGTCGTCCTCCCCAAGATATGCCTTGATAACCAAGGGGTTGTTGCGTACTTCTTCGGGCGTGCCCGTGGCAATGCGTGACCCGTACTCCATCACATAAATCCTGTCCGACATGGACATAACCATGGACATGTCGTGCTCAATGAGCAAGATAGAGAGCTTGAACTTCTCACGAATTTCTTGCACCAGCTCTTCAAGCTCCAAGGTCTCCTGCGGATTCATGCCAGCAGCAGGCTCGTCGAGCAACAAAAGATGCGGCTCTGTGGCCATAGCACGGGCAATTTCCAAACGACGCTGCACGCCATAGGACAGATTCTTTGCCTTTTCATCGTAAAATTCAGCCAAATGCAATGTTTTTAAAAGATTATAGCTGTATTCGATGACATCCTTCTCTTCCTGTCGCGTGCGCTTATCGCGCAAGATGGCACCCAAGATGCCCGCCTTTGTGCGACAGTGACGCCCTATCATGACATTTTCAAGAACACTCATCTCAGAAAAGAGGCGGATATTTTGAAATGTCCGTGCCATGCCAAGCTGCGTCACAAAGTGGGGCTTTTGCCCATTCAGACGATGCGTTTCCCCTGCGCTGGTGTGCAAGTGAACGTCGCCCTCTGTAGGCTCATAAATCCCTGTGATGCAGTTGAAGAACGTCGTCTTGCCTGCGCCGTTGGGGCCAATAAGTGCGACGATTTCCCCTTCGTTGACCACAAGGTCAACGTCGTTAAGGGCGCGCAAGCCTCCGAAATTTTTCGACAGTGAACTTACTTCGAGAATTGCTTTCATGCGGCACCCTCTCCCTTCTGTGGAGCATTCTTTTCGGCGTCAGCTGGCATATTTGGCACTGTATAGCGTCGCCGCTCTCCTGTCACAAGACCTTGCGGCCTGAAAATCATCATGAGCACCATGACCGCCCCAAAAATCAGCATTCTATATTCTGAAAACGCCCGCAAATACTCAGGCACCAAGATCAGTATGAGCGCCGCAAGCACGACGCCTGTGATAGACCCCATACCACCAAGCACCACCATGGATAAAATCATGGCGGACTCCATGAAGGTGAAGCTGGCAGGGTTAATAAAGGACGTCTTCGCCGCAAAAATAACACCGGCAAAGCCTGCCCAACAGGAACCCAAGGCAAAAGCGGAAAGCTTCACTCGTGTGATGTCCACGCCCATGGCCTCCGCGGCAATTTCATCTTCGCGAAGCGCTTGTAGTGCAAGCCCCACACGGGAATTTTTTATGCGGGAAATAATCAGGATGGTGAGCAACACAGCCGCAAGCACCAAGTAGAAAATATAGATGGTATTCGTTGCCAAATCAAAGTCCATACCAAAAAAGCTTGGGGGCGGAATGTTGGAAACACCACGCGGGCCACCGGTGACATCGCTCCAGTTTTGCAAGAATATTCGGACAATTTCCCCGAAGCCCAGTGTCACGATGGCAAGATAGTCACCGCGCAAGCGCAAGACAGGAAAACCAAGAGCAAAACCAAAGAGTACAGCCACAAAGCCGCCCAAGGGCAAACAAATCCAAAAGCCCATGGAAAAGAATTGATTAAGCAGCGCATAGGTATACGCACCCACAGCATAAAAGGCCACATAACCGAGCACAAGTTGCCCTGCAATGCCCACAACAATGTTCAGACCCAGCGCAAGCATCACATAGAGCAAGGCGGAAATCATGATATTCGTCTGGTACATGGAACTTACAAGGGGCATCACCACAAGCCCCACAAGCACAGCGCCCAAAAAGCCGCGCTTTATGAGGGTGTTCTCCATCAGTGTAGACAATGTCGAGGTCACTGCCTGCGGAACAGGTATAATGGCCTCCCCCCGCGCCTTGCGCTCAAAACAATAATGCCACAACAAGGCCAAGAAGAAGATGCCCACACCAAGGAAGGCGACGCGATCAAAGCGCCATAAAACAACCTGCTCCACAGCGTTGACCTTGATGCCCATAAGAGGAAAGGTCAGCACCATGAACCACAGCGCCACAATGAAGGATTTTATAATACTATTCATATTCTCCCCCTATACCTTTTGTACCTTGGCCTTGCCAAGGATACCATCCGGACGGAAAATAAGGATAAGAATAAGAATGGCAAAAGCAATCATATCTTCGTAGTTTCCGGAAAAATAGCCCGTAGTATAGCTCTCGCACAGGCCAAGCACGATGCCCCCAAGCATGGCGCCGGGAATGGAACCAATGCCACCAAGCACGGCTGCGGTGAAGGCCTTAATACCGGCCAAGAAACCGATGGCAAAGTTCACCTGCCCCATGTGTGACGCAATGAGCACACCGCCCACAGCGGCAAGGCTTGAGCCGATAATAAATGTCAAGGAAATGATGCGGTCGGCGTCTATACCAAGGAGCAAAGCCATTTTTCTGTTCTGCGCCGTGGCACGCATGGCCTTGCCCATGGTGGTGAAGCGAATAAAAAGCGTCAAAGCCACCATGGCGATGGTGCTTGTCACAAGAATCATAAAGTCGCTCGATCCCATGATGTCCCATTCATAAAGAAATTCCATTTCTGGAAGCAATCTTGGGAAGGGCACAAAGTCCGACGTCTGTGCCAAAATCACATAATTTTGCAAGAATATGGACATGCCGATGGCAGAAATAAGCGGCGAAAGACGCGGCGCCCCGCGTAAAGGCTTATAGGCGACCTTTTCTACAGTAAAACCATAGGCCGCACACCAAATAATAGCCACAAGGGCAGCGATGAGCAAAATACCCAAGGCCGGAAAACCCATAAGGCCAAGCACGCCAGCCAC
>CAYJGA010000197.1:0-4418 GCA_964369255.1 uncultured Desulfovibrionaceae bacterium | reverse complement strand
ACGGAACCGTGCGCAACAGCAGCGGGGTTGGCGATGCCATGACCGTCGGCGGGGGGTATATGTATGGGTAAGAGTATGACCATTCCAACCATTGGTATGAAGGCATGCACGTTTATACGGGCAATGGCAGCGTGCGCGGCGACGATACCATCAGCGTGAACGGCGACCTTTACGGCGGCACCTATGGCGATGCTTTGTGGTATCCTGACCCTTGGAATTATTATCATCCCTCCATCTCTCAATCAGGCATCTACGGCGATGTGGGGCATGCTGCGGGCAATGCGCAGGTGACAGGACATGATGTCATTACCCTGAACGGCCACATGCACGCGGGCGTGTGGTCAGAAGAATGGCATGGCTATCCGCCGCTGGGTATAATAATCAGTGCAGATACATACAGAAGCGGCGCCGTCATTTTCGGGGACGCCGCAAGCGCCTACGACAACGCCCAAATCACAGGCAATGACACCATCACCGTCCACGGGGATATGCACGGGGAATATACGTCGTACACGCAATACTATGGGGACGTGTGGCACGAGTGGTATTATTGGGACGCGTGGGACGCCAATTATTACGACAGCGCTGTTTATGGCGATGTGCGCTTTTTAACCGACAATGCCAGCTCACGAGGCGACGACAATATTGTCGTCGGCACTCTGCGCGGCGGAACAGTCTACGGCGACGCCGCCTTTGTGAGCATGAACGCGCACTCCCAAGGCAATGACAGCATCACCGTCAACGGTGATGTGTACAGCGAACACAATGCGACCTATCATTACGACTATAACAACACCCCCGCCCTCACACTCACCACACGCGCCGGGCGCGTTTATGGCGACTCGGCGACGGTGTGGAACGACGCCCGCGTGAGCGGAGACGATACCATCGTCATTAACGGCTATATATACAGTCACGAGGCCGCCTACGCACTGCTTATGGACACGACTGTGTATAATACCATGGGCAGCGCCGTGTTTGGAGATGTGGGCGCCGCCCATGACAATGCCACTGTGACAGGGCATGATGATATTACTGTCACGGGCAATATCATAGGCAGCGTCTACTTTGACGACACATACGACCCTCATGACCCTTATAACCCGTATTATGACCAGTGGAGCCCTGTCTTTGAGAGTATCCACAGCAGCGCCGTCTACGGCGATGCGGGCATGGCCTACGACGACACCACCATCGTCGGCAACGATACCATCACCGTCCACGGCAACCTCTTCAATACCCTCGACAACAGATATGAGATAACACACAATGATACGTGGAACCCTGTCTATGAGAGCGTGCTCGGCGGCGCCGTCTACGGCGATGTAAACACCGCACAAGGCAATGCCCACATCACAGGGCACGACACCATCACTGTCAACGGGGATATATACGCCCTTATGGATGTCACCCTTATAGCTGACGAAACAGACCCTTCTGCCGATTGGAACCCTGTGTTTGACAGAATACATGGCGGCGCCGTCTTTGGCGATGCACGCAGAATTACAGACAATGCCACTGTGGAGGGCAGCGATCATATCACCGTCGTCGGCGATATTGGCAATGTCTTTGCGGACGGTGCGGCGCCAACTTCTGCCGCATGGAACCCCGTGGCAGAAAGCATTGTAGGCGGCGCCGTCTACGGCGATGCTGAAATGATAGACGGCGAAGCCACTGTCAGCGGACACGATACCATCTTCATCAACGGCGATGTCTACGCAGATTATGGCGAAAGCGGAAGCCCTGCACTGGGGGGTCTTTGGGATCCCATGTTTCACAGCATCCGCGGCGGCGAGGTGTACGGCGATGCGGCGCATATTACAGGCGGCGCCCGTGTGGTGGGCAACGATACCATCACCGTCAACGGCAATATCTACAGCATCCACCCCGACACTGATGACCCGTGGTTCTACGAGCTTTGGGGCGGCACGCTCTTTGGCGATGCCGCAACCGTCGACGGCGCTGCCACCGTGCGCGGGGACGATACCATCACTGTCAACGGCAATGTGCACAGCAGTGCCATCTATGGCGACGCCATATGGGTGGGAGACGGCGCCACCATGGAAGGGCACGATACCATCGTCGTCACCGGAAATATGGAGCAGAGCGCAATTCACGCCGATGCAGACCCTCTGTATCATGGGGAGAATGTCATAAGCAGCAACGACACAGTCACCATTCGCGGAAATATGCACAATAGCGCCATATTCACGGACTCCGGTTTTGTGTATGATGACAGTCAGCGAGGCGGACAAGATGGGGTGTATATAGAAGGACTCATGGCGAACGGGCATATTCAAACAGGGGCGGGGGATGATATTATTGTCATTGGCAGTGCGCTTGACGGGGGCGATATGACGCAGAGGGGCATGACGACAGGCTTCATTGACGCAGGCACAGGCAAAGACCATATCACCATCTATGCAGCCGACTACATACACGAGCCAGACCCTGAGTTTGATCCGTATTATCCCTCCTATGCCTCTCAAGGTATTGAGATTGACGCAAGTGCTCTGGAAGAAGGCGACATCATAGACCTCTACGACCTTGTGGAGGGGACGCAAACACATGTTTATATAAGCAATCTGCACTCTGCGCCGTCGGCTGGCAGTGTCCGTATTGAGGGCGATGATGTGAGCGCGGGCATCGGTGAGTCGATGGCGGCGGGGGAGACGACGTTTTTTTATAATGACTTTGTCATTCATTTCCGATAAGCAAGGGGGTGGGCGAGTAATTTTTTTATGTGTGTGGACTTTTTTCTTCAAAAATCTGTATCTGAAAGGGCGCACGTACCCTACAGGGCGTTCAAAAACAAAAAAAGTCAAAAAGAACAAAGGCAGGATTTGTCATGGATTGGGAACAGTACTGGAAGGAGCGTCGACACGAGCCACCTACCCGCGCGCACGATGTGCGGTCTGCGTGGGAGCGCGATTATGCGCGGATTATTCATTCCGCAGCCTTTCGCCGTTTGCAGTCCAAGACGCAGGTGATTGACTTGGGGCAAAGTGACTTTTACCGCACGCGCCTGACCCATTCCATGGAAGTGGCGCAGGTGAGTAATGGTCTTGTGAAGCACCTTGCGCGCAGGAGCCATGGGAACGATGCCATGTCGCAGGCGCTGCCGGATTTTCATTTATTGGCGGCTATTTGCCTTGCCCATGACCTTGGACACCCGCCCTATGGGCACGGGGGCGAGGCAGCGCTCAATTTTTGCATGCGCGATTTCGGCGGCTTTGAAGGCAATGGGCAAACGCTGCGCATCCTCGCATCCTTGGAGCAGTACACACAGCACCACGGCCTCAATGCCACGCGGCGCTTGCTCCTTGGCATCTTGAAATACCCTGCGCCCTACAGCCGCCTTGTAAACGAGGCTGCCTATGGGAAAAAAGACAGGGTGCCTCGCTGGCTTTTTCAAACAAAACACAATTTTGCACCAAAATGCTACATGGACACGGAGCAAGATGTGGTGGACTGGATGCTAGAGCCGCTGCCAGCACAGGACAGGCAAGACTTTTGCGCCATCACTCCGCAGGAAGGACACAGGGGCAGTGTGTCGGAGGCGCGACACAGTAAGACAGTGCATATGTCACTGGATGCGTCCATCATGTGCCTTGCCGACGACATTTCTTACGCGCTCCATGACCTTGAGGACGCCGTCGCCATGGGCATGCTCACACGAGAGATGTGGGAAGAATTTGTGGCGGACAAGGAAGGCATTTTTGAGAATTGCGGCTGTACGTCGCAAGGGGTGGCGGATGATATTTTCAGCAGCGCCGAATATCGTCGCAAGGGGCGTATTGGCGGTCTTGTGCACCATATGATTGTCCACAGCTTTGTCACTGAAAGCGGTCTTGAAAGCGTGTGTCCGCTTATTGCGTATACCGCACGCCTTGACGACAATGCCGCTGCCTTTCAAAAGATGATGGGGACTCTTGTGTATGATTATGTTATCACAGGCCCCAATGTGCAAATGATGGAATTTCGCGGGCGTAAAATTGTGGTGGACCTCTTCGATGTGTTCGCCACAGACCCCTTACGCCTCCTGCCTGTGGATGTGCGCAAGCGCTATCAAGCGCAGGCCAGCGAGTCGGCGCAGATGCGCGTTGTGTGCGATCATATCGCCGCCATGAGCGATGCCGGCGCAGCGCGTTTGCACGACAAGCTGTTTCATGCCGGCAAGGGGTCTATTTTTGACAAGCTTTAGGGGTTGTTTCCTAAAAGCTTATTTATATGTTCTTTTGTTAATCTCATTCGTTTGTGCATTCTTTTGGACGATTTGGCGATATTTATCTTTTTCCGCCTCGCGCCCACGGGAATTGCACTAAAACAAAAGAAGCTTTTAAAGATGACAGCACACGAATGCCTTGTCAATACTAAAAGTATACTTTTGAAAGTTGACTCGCTTTGCGCATTTGCCT
>CAYJGA010000196.1:0-4427 GCA_964369255.1 uncultured Desulfovibrionaceae bacterium | reverse complement strand
AGCAACGCTTCTTGGATACAGCCGGTCGTATCGACCGCTTCCGCAAGAAGTATGCGAAGTTTGATAAGTAGTAATCCTGAATTTCCCCTACGGGGAAGAGAAGGGAAATGTGCCGTTTGTGCGCGTTATCCGCTTGGCTTTGCTGAGGATTTCGTACTGGCATAGACATTTCCCAAGGATTTTCACCTCCTCGAATGGTCACCGCAGGAAGTCCTGTGTGGGCATATTTGGGGAGGTTTTGTTTTTGAGTAGTATCTTTATGAGGTTTTCATGGGAATTTTGCGACCTGTTATCCATCTCTTGCGCGCCGTGCTCGTGGCTTTGTATCAAAAACCTTGCCCCCTCGTGGGAGGGCAGGCCATTATGGAAGGCATTATGATGCGCCACGGGGATACGTATGCCATCGCCGTGCGCCATGCAGACGGAAGTATTGTTGCGGAGCGCCATCCGTGGTTTTCGCTCACACGCATGGCCTTCTTGAAAAAGCCCTTCTTGCGTGGCTTCCCCATTCTTTTAGAAACGCTTGTCAATGGCATTAAGGCTTTGAACCGTTCCGCAGAGCAGGCCGTCGAGGGGGAGAGCGAAAAGCTTGAAACATGGCAACTCGTGCTCACCATGGTCGTGGCCTTGGGGCTTGCCGTGCTGCTCTTTGTTGTGGCGCCGCATTTGCTCTCCATCCTCATGCAATGGCTTGGGCTTGGCGGTGATGTGGACGGCCTCTCCTTTCATTTGTGGGACGGCTTGTATAAATTTGCCATATTTGTAGGCTACATTTTGCTCATTTCCCTTTTGCCCGACATCCGCCGCGTCTTTCAGTATCACGGGGCAGAGCACAAGGTTATTCATACTTTTGAAGGCGGCGGTGAAGTCACAGCCACGGAAGCGGCGCGTATGAGCCGCCTGCACCCGCGCTGTGGCACCACATTTCTCCTTTTTGTCATCAGTATATCCATTCTTTTACACGCTGTGCTTGTGCCTGCCATGTTCCTCGTCTGGACGCCGGACGGCGATATATTAAAGCATGTAGTGACAATTCTGTTTAAGATGCTCCTCATGATTCCTATAAGCGCCCTTGCTTACGAGCTTATCCATGCTGCCTCACGCATGGGAGGCGGGCCTTTGGGAACAGTGCTCCGTGCGCCGGGCTTGCTTTTGCAGATGCTTACGACGTATGAGCCGGACAAAGACCAGCTCGAAGTCGCCGTCGTGGCTCTCTACGAAGCGCTTGGCTCCGACGCGCCGGAAACAGTGCGCCCTGCGGCGTATAAGGTAATGACATAGCAGTGCATGTGTGGGGCGCTGTGTGGGGTGTTTCATTTTTCAAAACAGCGGAGATTTTGCTTGCATTTGAGATAAGCCGCGCTTACATTATTGTGCTCGTTGTGTAGCAATTGCGATGTTGCCTCTATGGTGGAAGCCATGCTGGGGTTCGGAGCAGCGGTAAGCTTTTAAGTACATACATTTCGCCGAGCGAAAGCTCGAATGTAAGGTAGCCTATGTCAACAAAAAATCCTCAGCCTTGTGGGAAATCACCTCGCTGGATTATCAGTGCGGCACATATGCTCGCCACACAGATGGAGTTTGAACGGGGAGGCGACATCGTAGGACTTGTAACGAGGCTCGGCGGGACAGTGACAGTGGTGGAGCCTCACGAGATTGAGGGGGGTGTTGCTTGTATCACAGTGCCGGGCAATGGCAAAAGCTTTGAAATCAAAGTAGCAAAGCATACATTTCCTTTGCAGAGGCGTTATGCTATTGCACACGACCTGGCGCATTATGTATTGCATTCGGCGTTTGGCGATCGTTCCATCTGTGCGTGCGCAAGTCCTCTCAATGCCGCCGGAGAGCTTATCGAATATGAAGCGCATCTCTTTGCAAGTGCCTTGCTCATGCCAGAAGATGAAATGAAAACACTGCCTTTCCCCATCACATCTGAAGTTGCAGCGCATTTTCAAGTGCCCTTGCACGTTGCCGGCGGATGGATTGAGTGCTTGAATGAATTGAGTATGAATGAATTGAGCTTGAATGAATTGAGCTTGAATGAATTGAGTATAGACAAGGCAAAGCTTGAGAATGCAACGCAATGTTGCACTGAGGCGTCTTCATGACGGCAGATTTTTTTAGCACACTCCCGTATGGGCTCTGGCCAAAACAAAAAGTTTTTCTAAGTATTGATGTGATAGTTTCAACCCTGCTTAAAATGGAACCGTCGTCAACAAACGATGGAGTCAGTTCGCAACGAGCGTCAAGATGGACGGAGCAGTTTTTTAATTTCTTTTCCGAAGCACCGCCTCTTTTTGCCAACTATTACAAACAAATTACGAATGATAGTTGCATGAGCACTTGTGAAGAGAGAATTTCCTCAAGTGTGCAGAAACATCAAAAAACATGCAATAGCCCTGTCAAATGGAAGCTCCTTGGCGATGAAGTGATTTTGACGGAAAATATCATCTGCCCACAACAGGTTTATTATTGTTTGAAAGCGCTTGTGGCGACGATAAATGAATTGCACAGAACAACCGGCCTTAAATTCAAAGGCACAGCTTGGGTAACAGGCATACCCGTCGCCAATGCTCCACTGCAATTCCAGTTACAAGAAAATATGTATCATTCGACTCTCCCCCACACGCCGCGGCAGATGTATGACGGTTATGATGTTCGTGCAACAGATGTCATTGGCTCTTCTATGGACTTGGGATTTCGGCTCGCAAAATTTTCCACAGAAACGAAGCTTGTGATCTCCACATCTTTCTTGAAGCTTCTCTTGGACGCGCAGGAACTGATAGACGAGAAGGATTGCTTTGCTGTCTATTCAAATGGTTTTACAGCTATCAGAGGAGTAAAAGATGGCAAGCATCCTCTTTTTTGGATTATTCCGGCGACGCAACACCTTCCCGAATGTACACTTTTTACAGAAACGCCCCCCGAAAAACTCCGTGCTTTTTTGAAGGAATACTTCAAAGATGATGCCCCCTTTATTTTTGACCCGGAAAACATAGCACAACGTGGCTATGCGGAAAAATTTCAAGCTGCCATTCATCACCAAGCGCGTTTACCCGGCTCCATTTATCAGTTGTATAAAAACCACGCAAACGTTGATGCAAAAGAAGACGCCATAAAGGATGCTCAGAACTATATCATGTCGCATTTACAAAATATTCAGAAATAAATGCAGATTACTTTCTTATAAAAATTTTTCCGCAAATCGGACTTTTTCACAGGTTGCCGCACAGGCCGGTAAATGTTCGTAGTGTGAATGACATTCATCGAAGGAGGGAGGTCATATGCAAAACATTCTTGATATGACCTTGCCAGAGTTGCAAGAGTATATGACAGGCATGGGCGAACCAAAATTTCGCGCCACGCAAGTATGGCAGTGGTTGTGGCAAAAGCTGGCGCGAGATTTTGACAGCATGACCAATGTGTCGAAAGGCACGCGGGCGAAGCTTGCGCAGAACCTCGCCATCGTATGGCCGGAAGTGACAACGACACAAACGAGCCGCGACGGAACCATCAAATTCTTGTTGACCCTTGCTGACGGGGCGCAAGTGGAAACGGTGCTCATTCCGTCGGAGTCTCGCGAAGGCGTTGTCCGTTTGACCCAGTGCTTGTCGTCGCAAGTGGGCTGCGCCATGGCCTGTACGTTTTGCAGTACAGGCACAATGGGCTTTGAGCGCAATATGACCCACGGCGAAATTTTGGGGCACGAAATTTAGTGTTCATGGGCATGGGCGAGCCACTGCTCAACATGAAGAATATGCTCAACTCCTTGCACAGCTTGAACGACGACCACGGACTGAACTTTTCGCCGCGGCGCATTACGGTGTCCACCTGCGGCATTGAAAAGGGCTTGAAGGAATTGGGTGAAAGCGGTCTTGCCTACTTAGCCATTTCCCTCCACGCGCCCAACCAGTCTTTGCGCGAGCGCATTATGCCGCGGGCGGCGCGCTGGCCCTTGGACAAGCTCATGGGCGCGCTGGCATCCTATCCCCTAAAAACGCGCGAGCGCATCACCTTTGAATATCTCCTCCTTGGCGGCGTGAACGACAGCCTCGAGCACGCGCAGGAGCTTGTGCGCTTGGTGTCAAAAGTTCGGGGGAAGCTGAACCTTATCGTGTACAATCCCGTAGACAGTGCGCCCTACGCAGCGCCGCGTTCTGAAAAAGTGCTGGCTTTTGAGCAATATTTGTGGGATAGAAACATCACGGCTATCATCCGCAAGAGCAAAGGGCAAGACATCAACGCCGCCTGCGGGCAGCTGAAAGCCGCGCAGCATAATGGCTAATAGCTTGTTTTTTGAAGGGGTTTGGGGGAAAGCTTTTTTTGTTTTTTGTTTTTTGTTTTTTATTTTTTGGTTTTTATTTTTTGGTTTTTAGTTTTTTAAGTTTTTTTCTTGGGGGGAAACTTTTTTTAGGAAAAAAAAGCTT
>CAYJGA010000195.1:0-4435 GCA_964369255.1 uncultured Desulfovibrionaceae bacterium | reverse complement strand
TATTCATCAAGAAGGAGAGCACGAGCAAGAGTATCCACGGAGATGTCGCCCGCACAAGCCCCATTTTTGCCATGATGGCCTTGTCCTTTTCAGTGAGAACGCTTGTGTCTTGCACCACGCCGCCGCGCACCTTGAGATAGGCCAGCAGCGCCACAACCACAACCATGCCCGCAATGACCGCCGTCACCGTAAGCAAGCCCACATAGGCAAGCGCCATAGCCATAAGGCCGGACGTAAGACCTGTAATGAGCGCAGGAAGCGCCCCTTTGCGCATGAGCGCAAAACCACCGGCAACATGAAGACAGGCGAAGGCCACCGCTGTGGCAACGGCTGGCATGAAGGCCGCAAGAGCGATGCCTGTTTCCGTCAAACCCTGTCCCGCAAAGGTAGCCATCACCACCGCCGGAATGCCGAGGAGCGCGTACATACACATGGCTAAGTAACCCAAGCAGGGCAATAAGATGGACGCCGTAACAGAGTATCCCAAAGCCATGAGGATGGGCGGAAAGAGCGCTAAGGACGCCGCACCAAGTCCGGTTAAAAGCGTACCCATGCCCACATTGATGAGCAAAACTTGCACGGCTTTGTCTTCGGGGCTGAGCGTTTTGATAAAGGCCACAATGCGTCCCAAGGCGCCGCACTCAGCCATTATCGTAATCTGCATGATACTAAAAGCAATGACAAGCCCCACAGGCAAGGAACCCAGAAGGGCAGAAAGCAGGATGGGCGGAACCACATCACCCGCTGTGCCAAAATAAAACATTGCCACGAGCACTGTATACACAAGGCCGATGCACCCCGCTGTGTTTGCAGAAAGCTTAAACAAAATCAGGAGCATAAGGGTGAGCAAGAGCGGGGAAAGAGCCATGAGTGATGATAATAACATAGTCTTGTCTTTTGTTAAAAGTGAGTGTATAAGGGGCACTTAGCGAAAGTGCTGCACGTGTAACTTTATGGGACACAAATTGTATACAAAAATTTTTAGCAAAGCGCAAGCCATCAATTTCATGACTACTTGGTGACAGAGCGCTGAGAGCATCTCTCGGGAACACAATGGAAATTATTACGTTTTTAATTGACTTCATTCTCAATATCGACGAACATTTGTTCGCCCTCGTGGAACAATACGGCCTTTGGGTGTATGCCATCCTTTTTCTCATCGTCTTTTGTGAAACCGGCCTTGTGGTGACGCCCTTCTTGCCGGGCGATTCTCTTCTGTTTGCCACGGGCGTGGTGGCAGGTGCGGGGCTTTTGGGCTATGTGGAGTCTATGGTTGTACTTTTGTGTGCCGGCATCATCGGCGATGCGGTGAACTATCAAATAGGGCGACGAGTAGGGCCTGCCATATTTAAGAAGGACACGCGCTTCATAAAGAAAGCACACCTTCTGCAAGCCCATGAATTCTACAACAAGCACGGCGGAAAAGCCATTGTTCTGGCGCGCTTTATTCCCATCGTGCGCACATTTGCCCCCTTTGTGGCTGGTATCGCCCTTATGCATCCCGCGGTATTCCTTTTTTATAATGTTACAGGCTGCATTGTTTGGGTCACATCCCTTGTGAGTGTGGGCTATTTCCTTGGAAACACGCCTTTTGCACGAGAAAATTTTAGCCTTATCATCTATGCCATCATCGTCATTTCCGTACTGCCCATCGTGTACGAAGGTGGGCGCGCGTGGCTTAACAAGCGCAAAACCAAGCAAGCCGATACACAATCGCCCCATAAGCAATAGACCGATAAGCAGTCAGCCGATAAACAATCTAATGACGCGCAATAGCGGATTTTTAGTCCCTCAATGAAAAAGGAAAGTAGTATATGCTGCTTCTCCTCTTTATTGAGGGGCAAAAAAAACGCTCTAAAGCTTTTGTTGTGCAGGTCGATGAGATGTCGTAACAGGTGAGTGGAATGTCGCGCTGTACTCCTGCGGCTCTTTGTCTATAGATGGTGCAAAAGATTATCTAAGCTTTAGAATGAGGTGTATTATGGTTTTGTGGAGAAATGTAAGTATCAGGCATAAATTCAACGGTGTTATCGTTTTGGTTTCCATCCTTGCGGCTTTTTGCGCATATACTTTTTTCACGACATTCAACCACCTTGAAAACACAGCAAATGCACAAGTGCGCGCCTCAGCGCTGAGTATTGACCTGCTCGAAGTGGAGGCTCGCCACCTTCAGTGGACGAACAACCTCGCCCAATATATTTTACGCAACAAGCCAGAAACATTGAGTATCAATAAAACAGGCCGCGGTACGAGGCTAAGGGTGGAAAAAAGCTTTTACAGGAATTTTATCCACAGCTTGATGGTATCATACGAGGCATTTCGGGCATTCATGTGGATTTCCATAAATCCGCCGCACAAATCGAAACTTTGTGCATCGCCGGAAAAGCAAATGAAGCCATAAATGTCTATGAAACTGTCACCCTCCCTGCTATTAAAGCCGTGCAAGAGGGCTTGGAGCGCATGAATACTGTCCTGAGCGCTGAGGTTGACGCCCTCACGAAGAGTTCCGAAGAGGCGTCGCGCCGCTTGACAATGTTGATTGGTGGCATTTGCGTCTTTGCTCTCCTGCTGCTTGTAGGGTTTGCCACCACTGTTTCCAAATATATTTTATCGCCTATTCGCCGAATCAGCGCCTACACACACGCCTGCTTTGCAGGCACCCCACCCCCCCTTAATATGAAACGTAAAGATGAGCTTGGCACCCTTGCCAAGGACTTGGAAAAGCTCATGGAGCATTTGCAGAAAGAACTTGCGTACTCGCAAGGCATCTTGAGTGGCATCACTGTACCTTGCTCAGTCTTTTCGCCTGACGATAAAACCGTCTTTACCAACAGCTATATGATGGAACTCATCGGACGCACCGGCAATCCCAAGGACGTCTATGGACTTACGTCCGGCGATTACATTCTCGGCAATAAGAACATGGAAACGTCGTCCACTGTGGCGTTGCGTGAAAAGCGCACTGTGCGCGTGGAGCGCGCAATTACAAATTTTGCAAACAAAGAAATACACGTCATCATTTCTTCTTCCCCTTTCTACGATAAGGAAAAGAATTTGCTCGGCACGCTTTCCATCTGGGCAGACGTCACCGACCTTGTACAAAAGCAAAAAGCCATCGAAGAAGGTAGTGTGCGCATGGCAGAAGTGGCACGCTCTTCCCTCCAAGTGTCTGATGCAGTGTCTCAGGCAAGTCAAGAGCTTGCTGCCCAAGTGGAGCAAGCAAGCAAGGGCGCCGCATTGCAAAACAGCCGCATTGAGCAAGCCGCCGAAACTATGCATCACATGAACGAAAGTGTGAGCACCGTCGCAGAAAGCGCTTCCAGCGCTTCAGATGCCGCAAGCAGCACTATGATGAAGGCTCAAGAAGGGTCTGAAGTCGTGGCGCAAATGGTGGGCGGCTTTACGCAGCTTGAAAAATATACGAACGAAGTAAAGAGTGGCATGGATCACCTTGGCACGCAAACCGAAGGCGTCGGCGCCATTATCCGTGTCATCACCGACATCGCCGACCAGACAAACCTCCTTGCACTCAATGCCGCCATCGAGGCCGCACGGGCGGGGGAAGCAGGGCGCGGCTTTGCTGTGGTTGCCGACGAAGTGCGTAAGCTTGCAGAAAAAACCATGCAGGCCACCAGCGAAGTGGGCACTGTTATCACCGGCATCCAAGAAGGTACTCGCCAGAGTATCCAAAGCGTTGAGCGGGCAGTGCAAGCCGTACACAATGCCACTGTTCTTGCAAGCCAAGCGGGCGACACCCTTACTGCCATTGTGAATATTGCAGAAAACACCGCATCGCAAGTACAGTCAATTTCTTATGCGGCAGAAAAGCAATCTGCGACGAGCGTCCAAATCAATGAAAACCTAGACGATGTGCGCAGTGTTTCGCAAGAAACCGCCATAGTCATGGAAGGCGCCCATCAGGAAGTGGAGCTACTCGCTCAACAGGCAGAAACGCTGAATGGCTTGATAAGTAAGCTGAAATAATTGTAATATACAGACGAGGGGGAACTTTTTCAGGCAAGAGTTCCCCCTCCATTTTTTTCACAAGGCACAGCTTTAAGAGAGCTTTTTAGAGAAAAAATACATCTGTCACAGAGGCTTTCTGAATGCATGATGTTGTGTGTTCTGTTTTTTTGCACATATGTTTTAGGGATGAGAATGCACTTGGGTAATTTTAACGAGGCGGTTAATTTATGATCAGCGCATGGCACAAATTGAGTATTCGACGTAAGTTCTTCTGGTGTGTGAGCCTGTTTTTGCTAGCAGCCCTTGTAGGTTCTACAATGTTCTTTATGACATTTACACAGTTGAAGCATACGACGCTTTCGCAGGTAGAGGTTTCGCAGCTCAGTGACGAAATACTCACCCGTCAAATACAGCATTTACAATGGGCGAACGAACTGGCAAACTACCTTACAGGTTCACAAAATGCGCG
>CAYJGA010000194.1:349-4495 GCA_964369255.1 uncultured Desulfovibrionaceae bacterium | reverse complement strand
CCCCCCAAGAAAAAAACTTAAATAAAAAACAAAAAAGCTTTCCTCCAAACCCCTTTCAAAAAAATCTCCTTATTGAGAAACAGCGCCTAGGAAAAAAAGTTCTCCCCTACAAAAACAATGACCCTTTACTTAATCCAAGCCCCAGATCGTGACTTCACTGTTGGAACCGATGGCGAGTCGCTGACCGTTGGGGGCATAATTGGCATTTTGGATAAACTGTACGCCGCCAAAGCTTGCCAGCTCCTTGCCTGTACGCGCGTCCAACAATTTTGCTGTATTATCCGCGCGCGAGGCCACAAGGAGTGTTTGCCCGTCTGGAGAATACGACACGGGCATGCCAATATTTTGGAGAGTGAACACTTCCTTACCTGTGCGTGCGTCCCACAATTTTAATGTACTGTCCCATGCATGGGTGAGGATATGCGTTCCGTCCGGTGAATATGTGACGAAGTCCACAAAATCTGCGTGCGGGAGAGTATACACTTCTTTGCCTGTTGCCACATCCCACACTTTTGCCGTGCTGTCCTTGGCTCCTGTCACTATGCGTGTGTCATCAGGTGAAAAAGCCAGCGACATTATAAGGCCTTTGTGTCCTTTAAATTGTGCTAAGGGGAGACCCATAACAGGATCCCATACAATCACATCGTCAGCCTCAGTACGCGTGGCGAAGCTGCCATCCGAGGAAAAAATAGCTGGTTGCACTGCCATTCCCTCAATGCCACGGTGTCGTACTTGACCTGTGTGTGCGTCCCACATTCTGCCTACACCGTCCGCATCCAGTGTCAGAATTTTTTCGCCATGAGGGAAATAGTACGCAGCGACCACAGGGGCATTGTGGCCTGTGAGTGTGAAAAGCTCACGACCTGTATGCGCGTCCCACACTTTCGCCGTGTTATTTTCTGCTGCAGCGAGGAGCTTTGTGCCATCGGGCGAAAAGGCGATGGCTCCCATATTGTGGGGTATGTCGATTTTTAAGAGTTCTTTGCCTGTCTTTGTGTCCCAAAGCTTCACTTCGTCGTTTGCTGTGGTGAGAAAGCGTTGTCCGTCGGGCGAAAAAGCTTGAAAGAGGAATATACCTTCTGGCCCCTTGATGGTGTGCAGCGCCTGTGAGTGTTGCTGTGCCTGTGCAAAGGATGGCACAAGTGCGCACAGCATGAAAGCGCACAGCATAAAAGCGCGGGGCATGAAAGTACAGAGTGCGGCGACATGTGCTGTGGCGCAGGGGGCAGTGCTCTGCCATTGTTGCCGCTGTTGCCGCTGTGTTTGTCGTTGCCGCTGTGTTTGTTGTTGGATGACGTGGCATGTGTTCATCGTGTTCAGACTCCTATAGGGTGTTATACAGAGGGAAGGCGGGCGTCAAAATATTTGCCTACACCATATGTATCTCTGCGGAAAAACTTTTCCATACTTGGGCCAATAATCTGCATTTCTGTATTTTTCTTTTGTACATCAAGGGCAATGCGCATTTCCTTAGTGCATCCCGTAGAAAATGTCGCGTCCTTACCAGCCCAATTCGGTGGTACCTTGCGGCCTAAAAGCGCAAAGCTGTCTTCAATATCTTGCACCGTTTGAAAGCGCCATACATGAATATAGCCGCTGCGCTGTACTTTTTCCCACATATACATAAGGTCATCGCCGTCCATATTGTCAGCAGACTGTTCAGCAGGATTGATGATAAATGTATCATCAAGCTTACTGCGCAGTGCGTCCACAAAACAACGTACGAGGGCGATGGCTGTGGACTCCTGCCCGGGAATACTGCCGATAATGCAGCTGTAGAACATGACAGTTTTGCCGGCCTTGTGTGCCTCACGCATTTGGTTTATAATATGTTCTGCTCTTTCAGTGATACTTGCATGGCTGACTTTATGGACGAAGCGCGGGCGTGCCTTTGCTTTGATATGATATTTTCCGTCCGCATCACACCAGTAGCTCACAGTGTCTCTTGTGAAAAGTTGGCTTGAATTTACAAGAAGCTCTGCATTGCGTATGCCCTTGGACAAAATAATATCTGCTTCTTTCCACGCTCTGGCAAAGGTCACATTTGTGCGATAGAGGTTTAAGCGTTCGCGGGTGCCATCGTGAACAATGACAATGCGCGATGCGCGCAAGACGCGCAACAATTCATTCTTGCTGATGCGTGTGTCATGAATAATGGCAGCATCGTTCAAGCTTTCCTGAAGCATAGGGTCATCTTCCATATCAGCAATGGTGGGACAATAAAAGTAGAAGCCACTTTTCACTGCCACAATAATCTTGTGCCCCATGTGGGCAAGGCGTTGCAAGAGTACAATATCAAAGACGAAGCCACCTATGGCGTCAGGCAAGAAAAGGATTGTTTTGGAGCCATCTTTTTCTGCGCCAAGGAGTGTCATAAGTGGATGTGCTGTGGCATTTTCGAGGAGTGTTTCCCACTCAAGAGGTGAAGGCGTTTTTTCTACCAATTCGCGCGAAGCGGCAGAGAGGTAGAGTAAGCGTGCCAGTTCGCAGGCGTCAAGGCGTGTGCGGATGGTTGCGAGGTCGTCACAGAGGCATTGCTTTGGTTTTGCGTAGAGCGCTCGTTGCAGTTCCGCAGATGTAAATAGGTCATATGCGGCCTTGTTCGCTTCGCGACGTTTTTGCAGCCAAGGGTCTTCAATGCCTGTTTGTGCTGCCACAAGGGAGGTCATACGCTTCATGAGTCTGTGCGGCGTTTGGATGGAAGTTTTTAGAAAATGACGAAAACGCTGACGGCAAAAAGCGATAATACGCTGCCTTTCTTCTCTACGCGGTTCAAAACTACGCACAAGGCGCATGACAATGCGCCACGCACGGCAATAATTGGCGCGCAGTGCCGGAGGGAACGTGGAACCACGCACATGGCTCTGCATGAGTTGGGAAAAAATTTCGTCCGAACAGGGGATGTAGACTTCGTTGTCATCTAAAGCAACCATGAAGGCAATTTGCTCTGAGGATGCAATAATTTGTGGGTTCATATGATGAGCAAAATTATTTTCAATCATGAAGTTGTAAAACCATGCATCAAACGCAACGTTTTGACCAAGGCGCACTGCGTGATTGTTAGCAAACTGTGGGAGAGTGTTCATAGTTACCTCGTATGAGAAATTATTCTAAGCTTTGAATAAATCCCCTTTCGCGTAAAGGGGTGAAATACCTATCTTCCTTTAATCGCGCAAAGTGAACGGCGTCTGCCACGCAAAAGACCTCTACAATATCTTTTGCTTCAAGCAAATAGTTTTCTTGCCCGTCAATGGTTGCGAAAGTTTCAATGGAGCACTGATATAATGTGACGCGCACGGGCATGGAAGGTGGCAGTACCATGGATGGAAAGTTACATAAATATGGACAAATTGCTGTTATCAAAAGGGCTTTATGGGATGGATGCACTAATGGCCCGCCCGCGGAAACAGCATAGCCGGTGGTGCCTACGGGGGAGGAGAAGATAATGCCGTCGGCGCGTACGCGACTGATGCTTTCCGCATCAACGCTGACATCAAGCGTGATAACGCGCGATAAGGCTCCCCTACTCACCACAACATCATTGACAGCGTGCCCTTCGTAGGCAATGCGTCCTCTGCGGATAATGCGCCAGCCAAGAGCCATGCGTTTAACAATACTGTAGGCACCGGCAAGGATGCTTTCTAGGTCTGTTTGCCATGTTTGCTCCTTGAGTTCTGCCAAAAAACCTACCTTTCCAAAATTAAGCGCCGTCAAGGGCACAGGCTTTTGTACAAAGGCACGGGCGACGCTCAACATGGTGCCATCGCCGCCAAGCACAAGGATTAAGTCAACATCCGTATGGCTATAGTCTGCGAGGAGTTTTTGCGCGTTGCTGGCATTTTCCATGAGCGAAACACGATAGTGCCGGGCAAGGAGCCACGAGGCAATATCGTCGGCAAGGGAACGCGCTCCTGCATTACGTCCCTTCGCCACAAGAAGTATATGCTGACAAGTGTTTTTCATGGGTGAAAATACTATTATAAATGTTCTCCTCTTACAATAAAATTATCTATTTTTTTAAGTGTTTGATATTGTATACTTTTATGAGTTTGACGCAATGAATTCTCTGCTTGTCAGTACGCCTTCTTTATCGTATATTCTTTCAGAGGCGCACTCTTGTGTGCGGTAACAAGAGCATTTTAAGAG
>CAYJGA010000194.1:0-273 GCA_964369255.1 uncultured Desulfovibrionaceae bacterium | reverse complement strand
CACAGGAGAATGTGGAAGAAAGTTTAGCAGCGACTGCTGAAAATGCAGAAACGCAGGAGCCTTTTTCCCCATCACAGATTATTGGAAATTACGCATGGCAAGGGGTGCATTTGCGCCAAACTTTCTTTGCCAAGGAAATGCACTCTCTTATAGAGGCAGCGCGCACCATGGCGCTGGCTTTAGCGAGAGGGCATAAAATTTTATTATGCGGTAATGGTGGCAGCGCGGCTGACGCGCAGCATTTGGCCGGAGAGCTTGTAAATCGCTTCTTGA
>CAYJGA010000193.1:0-4500 GCA_964369255.1 uncultured Desulfovibrionaceae bacterium | reverse complement strand
ATCATGGCCCCGTACTTCCTTTATGAGGGTGATCTGATGGTCGGTGACCCCCAGTAGTAACTTTTTATTCAAAAATTGTACCACCATGAGGCTTTTACGAGGGCCAATGGGTAATTGCGCTTCCACGCGTAAACCGTCGCGGGGGAAGGCATTGGGGCGTGGGAGAAAGTTGAATTTGCCGTATTTGCGCAGTGCCCACACTATGCCCCACAAAATAGCGAGGAGAAAGAAGAGGGTGCCGACGGCTTGAAAATACCCGCCCCATGTGAATGAGCTGTCCATAGGAGACATAGGGGGAGCCATGGGGGCTGAGAGAGGTTGGGCGATGCCCACTGTGGCGACGGTCTCGGCGGCGGGAGATGCGTTGAGCGGGGCGCTCGGCGAGAGCACTATTGCGTCTGCATGTGTGGCGCCCTCCGTTGCTGTGCTTGCGAGCTTGCCCGATGACTTTTCTGGTGCGCCATTTTGTCCGTTTTCTGGTGCGCCATTTTGTCCGTTTTCTGGTGAGTTTTCTGGTGAGTTTTCTATTGGGCTTTCTGGTGTGTCTGCTGCGGGCGCGCCGCCAGACGCGCCCACAGAATGCTGCTCAGTCTCATGATGCGTTGCCCTAGAAAGGTCTGGGGAAACGTCTGGCATTGTCGCTCCCGCCCCTTGCCCATCATCGTGCAAGGACGGCGCACCCTCTGATAGTTGCGGATTAGCCAAGTTGCTTGACCCTTTCCATGGGGCTGATAATATCTGTCAAGCGCACGCCGAACTTTTCGTTGATGACAACCGCCTCGCCCCGTGCGACAAGCTTGCCATTCACAAAAATTTCCAAAGGTTCACCAGCCAATTTGTTCAGCTCCACCACAGACCCCTGACCCAATTGCAAGAGTTCGTTGATGAGTAAGCGTGTGCGCCCAAGTTCGGCGGAGACATCAAGGGGAATGTCAAGAATGAAGTCCAATTCACGCTTGGCGCCGTCAGCCGGAGGACGTTTTGCAATATCCGTCAAATCCTTGAACATAGCTTGGCTTGGTTGGCTGTGCAACGAGTTCTTTTCCCATGACTTTTGGGTCTCTTGCTCTTGGTCACCAGCCAAGGCTTCCGCCCAACGACTGGCCATTTCGCCCTCGTCTTCGCCGCCGCCCATAAGGTCGTCAAGCGGAGGTGTCACATGGCCTTGAGCCTGTGCGGGTTCGTCGCCAAGGTCTGGCATTTCGTCATCATCGCCACCAATTTGGATGGTTTCGGAATCGTCAAATGCGTCATCGCCTAAGTTGAAACCCTCTCCATCATCATCACCTAGTTGTTCGGCCCATGCGGCGGCAAGAGCATCTTGATCGTCTTGACTCATATGGCTTTCCTTCCCTTTAATGCTATAAAGTTATTCTACAACAAATTCAGTAAAATATACACGAACGACATAGGTGCCGCCCAAAATCTGGTTCAGCCGTGCCCCCACCTCTGCCTTCAAGAGCACCTTGCCCTCAGTGGAAGAAACGTCGGCAAATGTTTTGCCCGCAAGAAGCATGATGACCGCATCACGCACTTTTGGAGTTTGCTTCTTCAAAATTTCCGCGACATCTTGATTGACCTCTACCTCCATGCCAAGGCGCAGATAGCGCTTGCCTGTGGGGTCGGAAAGATTGACAACAAAGGCGGGCAATGGAAGAACCTGACCTGTCGAACGTGGTAAATCCGATTGTCGTTCAAGGCGCGGCGAGGGTGCTTCCCCGTCTTCCCCGTCCTTACCAGCACCGGCGCTGCTTGCGCCGCTTTCAGTACCCGAAGCGCTGCCTTCTTGTACTGCTTCATCGGAACCTTGAGCAACGGCGGCTGGGTCGCGCATGAAAAACCACCAATACGCACCACCGCCTCCCGCACCAAGAATGATGAAGAGGATTAAAAAAATGATGACAAATTTCAGTTTCGACTTCTTCGGGGCTTCTCCCTCCGGAAGTGCTTTGGCGTCATTGGCTGCCATAGGTGGCCTCCTTTCAATTTTCTGACTCTAATGCAGATTTCAGTTTTGTTAAATGCACAATGCATGCCAGAGGCATGTCGTGCGCCGTGTGAGGCTCACTGTTTTCATACGGCAAATGTTCGCATTCTCTGTTGTCATGGAGCTTGTGCGCATTAAAAGTCGCAAAAAAAATGTCGCATAATTTCTGGTTCACATCCAGAGAAATACTCTTCAAATGCAATTTGTGCAAGTGCTCTCTGCACTCCTTCGGAAGTGTACGGAATATCAGTCAAAGCTCGTTCAAGCTCGCTCACATCCTTTTGCGCGAAAAAGTCGCCGAGGATGCTTATGTGTCGGATGCGCCCCTTGACGACATCTATCTGACATTCCACAAGCCCCCATGCAAAGCGTTCGCGTCTTTTTTCCGTGAAGGGCGGTGAGGCGCCATAGTTCCACGCTTCAGTACGATACTTCTCCTGCGCAAGCTTCTCTGCGCGGTGCAATATGTCCGCGTCAAGCTCCATTGTATGCGATGCGCATCGTGCCACAAGAGCGCTCTTGAGCGCGTCCAATGCTGTATCTACTGTCATGTGCGCTGGCAAAAACTCTTGAAGGTTAGCCACTCTACTGCGTATGGAATCTATACCTTTTGACACATATTTGTCGGGGGCGCCTGTGAGCACAGCGCCGAGCATATCAAGGTCGAGCGACACAAGCAAGGTGCCATGATGCAAAATTGTATTGCGACGACGCAGTTGGGCGCTGCCAGAAATTTTTCGCCCGTGGCAGGTTACATCATTGCGACTGCTGAATGTGGCAGGGATGTCAAAATCATGCAGAGTCTCAAGGATTGGCTGTAAAAAATGTTGAAAGTTCATGCCCCTGTCCGACGCAGGGACGCTCGATGCGGGGACGATGAACGAAAAGTTGACATTGCCGAGGTCGTGATAGACAGCGCCGCCTCCTGTCATACGTCGCACGACTGGCAGACTATGACGCGCCACGAGTTTTTCGTTAACTTCTTGGCGTGTATTTTGATGACGTCCAACGATGATAGACGGCGCATTTTGCCAGAGCAAAAAGACGCCCTTGTTATCGTCCTGCGTCTCATCGCTCGCCATAGCTTGTTGCAAGAGTGTTTCTTCGATGGCAAGGTTGAGGGTGGGGTCTGTGGAGTCGATAAGCATACTTTTCATTGTGCAATCCTAAAAATTCATAAAAAGGCTTGTGAGAAACTGCTGTTCCTCACAAGCCTTTTTCAAACTATTCTCGCATCAAAAATCAATATACAATCCCGTAGGACATAACTTCCGGCCTATGGAAAAACAGTTCTACGCGTTGATTTTGAACGATATTTTCGGGGGAGTCATTGGGCACATAGGGTCGTGTGTCACCGTAGGCGACAGCGCGCATACGTGTGGGCTTCACACCTTGTTTGATGAGGTAGTTGACCACAGCGGCGGCGCGGGCGCCGGACAGTTCCCATGGGGATGGATAAGGTGGTTTAACCTCATTGGCTGTGGCATGACCGCGTACAACGAGGTATAAATTATACTCACTTAAAATGGCGAGGACGTCGCCGAGTACAACGTCTGCTTCGGGTGTGAGGATGGCTTCGCCGGGTTTGAACATGAGTCCTGAGTGGACGCGGAGTTGTACGCCGACGTCGTCGGCGCTGACGCCGGAGGCGGCTTGCGGGACGGCGTCTGCCATGAGGAGCTGCTGTAATTTCTTTGCAATGGCATAATGTGTTTTTTCGATTTCGTTGACAGTCGGATCGCGCAAATCAATTTTATCTGTGTTTTGCACAAAGGGATTGTTGGAGATGGGCGAGGTTGTGGGGGTATCCATATTGCTCTCTCCAGAGAAATAGGCCGCAAGACCTTCCTTTGTTTCCGGCGGTGCCATGTTGAGCACCCAAAGAAGCAAGAAGAAAGCCATCATGGCTGTTACGAAGTCTGCGTAGGCTACTTTCCAAGCACCGCCCATAATCTCACTCCTTATAAAACTGTCATAATGACATACAAATCTATTCTACAAAACACATTCAAAATACAGACACACACAGAAGCGCCGAGTGTTTAGCACACGATGTTTTTTTTGAAGGGGGGGGGCACAGCCCCCCCCACAAAAAATACCCTATCTCAATATTATCCCTTCTTTAAAGCATCTTCCATTTCAGCAAATGTGGGACGGAAGGGCGTTGGTATGGCTCTGCGCCCGTACTCTACAGCAATGAGCGGCGTGGCTCCGCGGATGGCGGCGGCGACGGCTTCTTTTATGGAATTGTAGTAGAAGTGCTCTTCGTGCGCGTGGTTTTCGAGTTTGGCGCCCATGGGTCCAAAAATTCCGTAACAGAGCAAGATACCAACGAAGGTGCCTACGAGTGCGGCGGCGATGTAGTGTCCGAGCACTTCGGGGGGTTCGTTGATTTTGCCCATGGCGAGCACAACGCCGAGCACGCATGCGACAATTCCCATGCCTGGCATGGACTCTGCCATGTGTGTGACGGCGTGGGCGGGAAGTATTTCTTCTTCGTGCATGGTGTGCAT
>CAYJGA010000192.1:0-4533 GCA_964369255.1 uncultured Desulfovibrionaceae bacterium | reverse complement strand
ATTTATGTGCCCCTGTTTTCGTCGAACAATGGGAGCCTGTTCCTTGCGGCCTTTGTGTACGGCGCGCGCGCCATACGCCTGCAAAGCGTCGTGGACATGTTGCAGCTTGTGAAAACGACAGTGCTTCTTGTGGATAAAACGCAAGATACAGGAGAAAAAAAACACACAGAACGCCCCGCGGGCATAGGCACAGGAGACACAAGCGCAACTGCGCACGACACAACACTCTTACCCGTCATTGACACCATGAGTGAAGTGCAGGGAGCCGAGCGCTTTTTTGAAGCCGCAACCACCTTGTGCGCCAGTGTGGCAAGCGCGTTTTCATGCCGACGCGTTGGCCTTGGGCGTATCCGAAAACACTCTGTAAAGCTTGTATCCATTGACCAAATGGAAAATTTCTCACATGGCACACGCTCTGTGCGCATGATAGAAGAGGCCATGCAAGAGGCTGTTGACCAATCAAGTTCTGTGCTTTATTCCCAAGAACAGGAAAGTACAGCACACGAAGAAGGCCAGCCGCACCTTGTCACCCGCGCCGCCGCCGAACTCGCCGCCTATTCCGGCGTGCGCCACATCTTAGCCATCCCCATGCGCTACGGACAAGAGCAGCAATTTGTCCTCCTTATACAAACAGACGCAGAGCATTTTTCACCTGCTCAAATAGGCGCACTCCATCTGCTCGCCACCTTGGCAGCGCCAAGCCTTCGCCAACTCTATTTAGCGGAAGAACTTCCCTTAAAGAAAGTGTGGCGCTACTTACAGCTGCGCTCGGAAGATATTTTTGGGCCCCGTCGCACCATGCTCAAACTCACCGGCAGCGTCATCGCGCTGCTCTTAGTAGCGCTCATGCTCGTAAAGGGCGATCTTGTGATTTCTGCCCCCATCGTTGTAGAAGGGGTACACAGTTATACGCACACAGCCCCCATGGACAGCTACCTTTCGGCGGTCTTCGTGCGACCGGGGGACGAGGTCAAAAAGGGAGATATTCTCGCACACCTTGATTCCACGGAAATCACCATGGAAATTGCTGCCCTTGAGGCAGAAAAAAGCATCTACGAAAATCAGGCATACCAGTATTTACAAGAAGGCAAGAACGCAGAGGCCACCATTGCACAGCAGGAAGGCGCGCGCACCACAGCGAACCTTCGCTGGGCAAAGGAACGCTTGGCCATGACAGAACTGAAATCTCTTGTGGAAGGCTTTCTTATTTCGGAGGATTTATTGCCTCGTTTGGGTCAGCCGGTGCAGCGCGGTCAGGAGCTTTTTGAAATTACGGACACGGCGTCCTTGCGTGTCCTTGCTCATGTGACGGAAGAGGATATAAGCGACATTACGCGCGCCATGCTCAGAAATAAGCAGGCAGAAACAGAGGAAACAGCAACAGAACAGACAGCAACAGAACAGACAGCAACAGAACAGACAGCGACAGGGCAGGCAGCAAACACAAGCGAGGCACCAGAAGCAGCACCAGAAACAGAAGCAGCACCAGAAGCAGCAGCAGCGACAAATGAAGCGCACAAGCACAGGGTCAGAGGTGAATTTACCCTCACTGCCTATCCGGATACACATATTTCCTTCTATGTAGAGCGCATCCACCCCTACGCCACTGTGGTGGAAAATTTGAATGGCTTTGAAGTGCGCGGTCGCATAGAAGATATTCCACAAGGTATTGTATTGCGTCCGGGCATGGAAGGTCATGCCAAGATTGTTGCCGACTCACAACCGTGGCTCTTCCTGCTCTTTCGGAAGCTTGTGAACAAAATTCAATTACTTTGGTGGCGCTGGATATGATGACGACACATATTCTCAATCTCCAAGCTTTGTTTGAAGGCAGGCAATCCATACAGCGCGTTCCCCTCGGGTGGGACTGGTTTGTGGTGCGTTGCGGTCTCTTTTTTGAGAAAAAGCCCAACACCGATGCTCTCTTACACCAAGCCCGGCGCGTCCTCAACTTGGAGGACGAAATAAGCAAGCTCTCCTTTGAGGAATTGCAAAGCCAACTTTTGGACATGCGTTCACTTTTTCGCATGGGCAAGGAGCAGGACGCCGACCTCATAAGAGCCATGGCGCTCATACGAGAAATGGCGCACCACATACGCAAGGAAAAGCCCTATGCCACACAGGTTGCAGGCGCCTTGGGTATTTTGCAAAATTGTATTGTGGAAATGGCCACGGGCGAAGGAAAAACACTCACAGCCGCATTGGCTGCCGTCGTTGCCGGATGGCGCGGGAAGGGCTGTCATGTGGTCACCTCCAACGATTACTTAGCCACACGCGACGCCGCCACCATGCAAAAGTTTTATGCCGCATGCGGGCTCAGTTCGGCAGCCGTCGCACAAGACCATGAGCCTGTACAGCGCAAAATGGCCTATGCCTGTGACATTACCTACCTTACAAGCAAGGATGCGGCGGCGGACTTTCTGCGTGACCAAATAAATCTGGGGCAAAATACGTCCTATGAGCGCGTTCTTACGCGCGTCATCGCAGGCCAGCCCATGCCGGACCTTGTGCAGCGCGGTTTGAGCTATGCCATTGTCGATGAGGCTGATTCCGTGCTGTGCGACGGGGGCAGCACGCCCCTTGTTATCTCCACACCTCGTGAAAATGCCCCGCGAGTTGAACAATATATTACAGCGTCAGAAATTGCCGACACCTTAAAATCCGGTGTTCATTTCAAAACAAACCGCACCTATAGAGAGGCGTCCTTAACAGATTTGGGAAAAAAGAATGTCATCGCCACAACCTTGCAAAAAAATGCGTGGGCAAAGCGCTCGCGGGCCATCGAGCTTGTGACACAAGCCCTTGAAGCCAGAGAGTTCTTCAAAAAAGACGTACAGTATGTCATCCATGAGGAAAAGGTTGTTATTGTAGACGAAGGCACAGGACGCATCATGCCCGATCACGAGTGGAGAGACGGCCTCCATCAAGCCGTGTCTGCCAAGGAGGGCACAGAGGTCGTGCCACCCCGCGCAACATCTATGCAAACGACCTTTCAAGATTTTTTCTTGCGCTACAAAGTCCTCGGTGGCATGACAGGCACCGCATGGGAAGCGCGCCGTGAACTCTTGCATTTTTATCGGTTAAGTGTCGTGCGCATTCCCACACACAGAGCCTGTAGACGCAAGCGAGTCTACAGGTTTTTCCACCAAAGCACCCATGATAAAATAGCTGACATTGTCCGCTGCATCGAGGCAGAACGTCAAAAGGGGCGTGCGGTTCTTGTGGGCACAAAGTCCATCAAGGCTTCGGAAAGCATCTCCGAAGCCCTTACAGAGCGCCATATCCCCCACGAAGTACTCACCGCCCTGCAACACGAACAAGAAGCAGACATTATCGCACGCGCAGGCCATCCCCACGCAGTGACCGTAGCGACAAATATGGCCGGACGCGGCACCGACATCAAACTTGTGGCAGAAGTCAAAGAACACGGCGGCCTGCATGTCATACTCACAGAAATGCACACTTCCGCACGCATCGACCGCCAGCTCTACGGGCGCAGCGGCAGACAAGGCGATCCCGGAAGCTGGGCAGACATCATATGTATGGAAGACGACCTGCTCCTCACCCTTCCCGCGTGGGTACGACGCATTCTCCACACCCTGCTCAATATAAAAGGCATGCATACAATCACACACAGCCTTCTGTGGACTATCGTCACCCTCGCCCAATACTTGGGGGATAGAAAGGCACTGCGCATGCGTAAGAATATGATTAAACATAACCAACAATTTACGGATATGATGAGTTACAGTGGCAAAAAGCATTAGTGTGCATAATTCGCACAGAGCTACATACACAGTCTTAGAGGTATCATATGAAAGATGACATAAGCCAATACTCACAGCAGGTAGACCTCGCAGAACAGCTTGGCATCACAACATGCCTTTATGGCCCACAAGCCAACAAACATGGATTACCTTCCTACGACACAGCAGCTCTGCTGTCGGCTGTCAACTGTGCGGAGGCAGATGAACATTTCGTCAAGCTTGTATTGCCCCTGAGCATTGAGGACAAAACACACTGGCAAGCATATTTCTCAACGCCCATGCACACGGATGGCGCTCACGCCAACTCAAGACATGCCAACGACAAGGAGCTTTTAGAAAGCATCGTGCAAACCATCATCGAACACGGCCAAGAACTTCTCCCCTTGCTCGCCATTTTGCGTAAAAAAGCAGATTCCGACACCTCCCTTGCAAAAATTGTCAAAACATTGCAAGAGCGCCTCAGCCTTGGCATCCATGCCGCCTGCTCCCTCGCACCGCGCGAAATCGAAGTGCTTGAGCTTGCCGCCACAGGAGCGAGCAATGTGGAAATTGCAAAAAAACTCAACCTTCAAGTGGTCACCATCACAAAAACACTCGGGCGCGCCTATAGGAAGCTCGACGCAAAGAACAGAGCAGAAGCCGTACACAAATGGATGCTCCTGCGCAACGCCTAGTGCATTGTTTTGTCAAAATTTTTTTCTTCTTTTTTTCTCTTTTTTTCTTGGGGGAAAACTTTTTTTAGGAAAAAAAAGTTTTCCCCCAAACC
>CAYJGA010000191.1:0-4566 GCA_964369255.1 uncultured Desulfovibrionaceae bacterium | reverse complement strand
GTTTTGACATTTTGAGCGCTGTGGCAAAGGGCAAAAGAATTTATTTAGAAACAGCGCCCTACACGCCATTCCGATTGTCTGGCGTGAACATATGGCATATTGCTTTCACCGGAAAAAATGCTTACCTTCCGAACAAGGGGTCTGAAAGTGCAAGAAACTCTCAAAGAACACATCTTGGAAAGTGCCAAAAAGCAATGGCAACAGCTTGATATTACGGACGACTTCATCTTTTCTCAATTTATGCGTGATGCATCTGTGTGTAAAGAGGTTTTAGAAATCTTGTTGCCCTTTAAAATTACTCACATTGAATATGTAGAATATCAAAAAAACATTGATATTTTTAAGCAAGCAAAAAGTGTCCGTTTCGATGTCTACGTGCGAGAAAGGGACAAAGTGTACAATGTGGAGATGCAAATAAATAAAGAAGCGGACATTGCCAAACGCGCCCGCTTCTATCAGGCGGCTATTGATTTTGATATACTGGAAAAGGGTGATAAGTACAAAGACTTGAAGGAGAGTTTTGTCATTTTCATCTGCACCTTTGATCCCTTTGGATACGGATTGCCTTGTTATAATTTTAGAAATATCTGTCAAGAAAATAAGGACATTGAGCTGGGCGACGGACGACAAGTATTTTTTTTCAACGCAAGTGCCTATTCCAAAGAAGATGATATACGAAGAAACAACTTTTTGGCCTTCATAGCGGGAAAGGTAAGCGATGACCCTGTCATGGCAAAATTTGCTGAAAGAATAGAAAAGATTAAGCATAACAATATATTGGAGGATAGATATATGTATTCTGTACTCAAGTATCACGACGCTTGGTATGACGGGGAAAGAAGTGGCTTGGAACGCGGTAAGCTGGAAGGCGAAAAAAGTGGCTTGGAACGCGGTAAGCTGGAAGGGGAAAAAAGAGGCTTGGAACGCGGTAAGCTGGAAATTGCAAAAAATTTTTTGGGTATCGTGGACGATACTCTTATTGCTGAAAAAACGGGTCTTTCCTTGGATGAAGTACGCGCTTTGAGAAGATAGTGTCTTCTCCTTATCCCTACGCGTCATTGCGCGCGCAGTCTTATATCTCATAGGACGCGTGGCAATCCAACGCTACACATACGGCGTCCTAATTTGTTTTTTTGAAGGGGGGTTTGGAGGAAATTTTTTTAGGAAAAAAAGTTTCCCCCCAAACCCCATTCAAAAAAATCTCTTTATTTAGAAACAGCTCCTAAACCCCTTTTAAATTTGTAAGGAGCACACGCGCGGTCGCAGCCTCCTTCCATACATCTGTACGGCGACCGTTGTCCGTCATTTGTCGTATCTCAAGACGTGCGCTGCACACAAGACTGTCCGCGTGCCAGCCGTCCGCTGTCACTTTTAAACGCCCTTCGCGGGTGATGCCTTGAGGACAGAGGATGCGTGCGCTGTCGTCGGTGAAGTGTACGTCTTCTGTGCCAGCATGATGCAACCACGGAAACAACATATGAGCGCCTTGGCACAGTCGTTCCAAAAGCAGCTCTTGGGGCACACTCTCGTGCGGGCGTAGGCGTGCATCGGCGAAAGCTGAAAAGTGACACAGAGCATCCAAGCACGGCGTCGGCGAAAATGTCAGCGTTTGCGGATACAGTCCCGAAAAAGAACGCGGCTGTTCGTGCATCGCGCATTGCGGCGGCGTGCCTGCGCTCCAGCAGCTTGTGCCATGAAAATACCCAAGACATTCATGGGACAACGCAAAGGCAAGCGTGTCGGGATGCATGAGACGCCCGTTTTCTGCTAAAACAGGAGCGCAGACATTGTGCCACAGGCCTGTATACCCTTCTCTGCCAAAAGCCCCTGAACGAGACGCCTCTGAAAGAGACGTTTCTGGCACAAAGCCTGTGGCGGCAGCATTTGGCGCGGGCTTCGCTGCAACCTCAGGCTCGCACACAAGCGCCTGAAAGGCCGCCATGGTCTGCACCATCGTCTCCGGCAACCCCGACCACAAAGATAGAACAGAACGCACCCCCTCCGCGCGGGCGAGGATGTGTCGCACGGCTTTCGCGTGGGCAAGCATACGCGCAAAATGTGTTGCCGTGGCAGACGAATCGACGACGCTTTCTTGCAGCGCGGCGTGCACAACGATAACAGCGTCCGGCGACGGAGTAAGACTGTGGTCGAACAGTGTGACACGACTCCCCAAGGCTTCGACATGTGCGCGCAGCGTGTCATCAATCATGTATTCCTCAGGTATATATTCCTCCGCACACAGCACAACCATATGGCAGGCCAAGGGCGCACAGGTACGAATGCACGCCTCAAGCAAGGTTGCGTCCTGTGCGTATATGAAGATGCTGTCCTTCTGTTGCAAGAGGCTGTGCGATGGGGCAAGAGGAGAATGGGGAGAACGAGAAGAGCGGGAAGAGCGGGGGAATGCCTCGTTCCACGCAAAAGGCTCTAAGCGTACACTGTGCATGGAGGCACGCCCAATATGCACAAAGCTTGGCAAAGTGGCGGGGTCACTCAGAACGATGCGCCGCATGCAGGCAGTGAGAGCTTCATGAGAAGTGTGGATGTCGATGTGGGCGTCGTGCGTGATGGCCTTGGTATACAGAGTCATGCTTTTGTCGCGCATCATATACTCCAAATGCGCGCGGACATGTGCAAAAAGAGGCGAGTGCTGACCAGCCTGTGTGCCGGTCTGTATACTTGCGTGCGCAGTGGTGAGCGCCTTATTTGGGGCGTGGTGCGCAATACACAAACGCGCTTGAGGACTGTGCGCAAAACCTGCGAGCAGGCGCAAAGCCTGTTCTATGGCGTCATGCCCACTTGTATATCCATCTCGTTGACCATCAAGTGTGCTCTCGTCCGCTTGTACAGAGGCAGACGACACAAGGGGGGCAGGGGGTGTGTCTTCGCTGGTGAATATGAGCACAGCAGGATGGAAGCCTTGCTGGATGAGCATGAGAGCATTGTGGGCATCTTCCACAAAGCGCACCCGCTCCTTGCCACCGAGGGGCAAGAGTATTTCCTTCCAGAGGTGGGAGAGGGCTGTCTTGCCTACAATCAAAGCCGGGAAAATATGTTTGTCGGCGCCTGTGAGTGGCTCCATGGGGGGCAGGGTCACGGTGCAGCGGACAGGACGGGCGCGGAAAAGTGTGCCGGCATAAGCGGGCGCGGGCGCAAGTATGGGAGACACGCCTTGCTGTTCGCTCCCCTGCTCACTCCCCTGCTCATGCCCCTGTTCATGCCCCTGTTCATGCCGAGGCGCTTGTTGTGCAAGCATATCGCCTCGCTGCTGTTCTGGCTGCTGTTCTGCATCCTGTTCTGCGCCTGCACTCCTTTGTCGTAAGTCAGCCACCACTTGTGCCAAGTCGCCGACGGTGCTCACTTCTATGAAATCTTCAAATTGCAAACGAATTTCAAATGTCTTTTCCAGCGCATGCATGATGCTTGGAAAGCGACTGGACCGCATGGCAAGGTCGTGTCGCAAGTCCATGTGTGTGCGCAAGTCCTTGGCGGCGAAGCCTGTGGCCTCTGCCAATATGGGGAGAATATCTTGGACATACTGCGGGATGTGTGCGTCGGCGTCAGAGCCTTCGTGACTGCTTTCGGCTCCGGTGTCCAGAGCAGCGCCTGTGCTCATATGAGCGGGCACCACATGCATGCCTTGCGTGCCAATATGTCCGAGGCTGTAGAGCTGTGCGACGGCGGCGCGCATGGCTTCCACTTCCTTGTTCTTGGCGCCCGTGGAGATGCACAGGGCGTCCGGCTGAATTTCTTGTGTAAGGCCGCTGATAGTATTGGCGGGGCCAAGCTCGAGAAAGTGGCGAATATGCTCTTTTTCCCACATGTAGCGCACGCAATCCACCCAGCGCACGGCGTTTTCGTCGAGGTCTGCGATGGCATTGCAGATGGCTTCATGCTCATGGGGATAGGGGATGCCTGTGGCATTACTGAGCATGGGGATGTATGACGGCTTTGAGGGAATTTCCAAAAGGCCTTTGATGACCGTATCGCGGATGACGCGCATGCTTTTGTGGTGAAAGGCCATATCGACATTGAGGGTGATGGCGGCGACTTTTCTTTTGCGCAGGGAGCGGCGTGCTTCAACGATGACATCCTTGGGGCCGCTTAAGATATACTGACTGGGAGAATTATAATTAGAAACTGCAAGCTCCGGAAATGCTTCGAGAACACCCTGAATATCTTCGTGAAAGTTGTAGACAGCCATCATGCCGGAGTCGTGCGTGTAGTTGCGTCGCAGGTCGTCGAGGACAACGGCGTGCCTGTCAATAATTTCAAATGCTTGTTCAGGCGTATAGACACGCGCAAGACAGAGAGCGACGAGTTCGCCGAGGCTGTGACCGGACATGACATCGGGAGTAAAGCCGAGAGATTCCAGATAGTGTGCCTGTGCGTATTCCACGAGAAAAATATAGGGTTGCTGCCAGCGAGTGTGGAGATGACATCGTTGTCTGTTTCGTCCATGAGTGCGAGGATGTCCCAATCAGCGGCGGCGGCGATTTTGTCCATGGCATCGCGTGCGGCGGGGAAGGTGTCGTAGAGTGCGCGTCCCATGCCCATCCAGACGCT
>CAYJGA010000190.1:908-4574 GCA_964369255.1 uncultured Desulfovibrionaceae bacterium | reverse complement strand
TTGGACATTTCTAGGTATTGTGAGAATGAGTATAGACTTGACACGAACACCGACCACTTGGTGAACGGTACGGCGTATGGCTACAGCAAGTTGACGGGCAAGGGCACGGAAGAGGAGAAACCAAAGACGACAAGTGGGCACGGACCTTGGGGAGGGCAAACGTGGGTTACTTATGACAAGTATGAATGGAAGTACAGTTCCAACGTCCTGTGGATAGCGCTTGATACAAACCAAAATATTGGTATAGATAGCGCTGTCGGCACTGGTACGATTACTATTACGAATGCCTCAGCCAGCCCGACGACAGATATCTACCTTGACGGCAATATTATTGCCAATGGTAAGCTCACCATCAATGCTGCCCTAGGCAGTGTGTATGACACAGGGCACAATATGCTCACCTCCAAGACGGGGGGCGTGGAACTGAGTGGCGTCAATCTTGGTGAGGAAAGTAACCGTCTGAAGGTAGATGCCGGAAGTGTCACTGTGAGGAACTCGGCAAGCGGCAAGACAGAGAAACTGTATCTGGAAAGCTATGGCGAGGCTGCTGACGGCACCCTTAATCTCGATGTGACCGTTGCCACAGGCGGACTTGTTGACATACGTGCGCAGGGCGCCGGTGTGATCACAGGCGGCGTGAAGGCTTCGACAGATAAGGTTGTTGAATGGGATCCATTTGAAGTGGTCATTACCACGGATGGCAGCATAGGGAAGTCGGCGGCGGAAGGCGAAAGGTTTACCCTTGATGACACTAAGCAAGGAACCGTCCGTCTTGAGCTGTCTGCGGGGGTCTTGGGCAATATCTATCTGGACGGCGGCAGGAAGGATCTTGACATCGTGCAAGTGAGTGCGCCCAACGGCACCGTGGACATCACGACGACGGGCGATGTGCGCGACGCCAATACCAACTATGTCAAGGATGAGATGGACATCAACCGTCTTGAAGCCATGTGGGAGCGTTTGAACCTGCTTGCCGCTGAAGAAGACAGTGCCGATTATGAGGCGCAAATTGCTGACGATATAGAACGCCAGCGCATTGAGCTGAACGATACCTATCATTCCTATAATGCCTTGAAGCAGGCCATTCAAGATGCCGGAAGTGAGAGCGCCTATGCAAGCTCCCTTGTGGCAAAGAATGACGCCACCCTTGCAGCGCTTCTGGAAGCCGGCGCCTATGACGACCTTGCCACAGACGAAGCACGCGCCCTGCAATGGATTCAGGACAGGATTGCCAGTGCCGAAACACTCCTTGAGGATTTTGGCATTCTTGAGCAAGCCTATGATGCAAGCATTGACTGGACGCTGGCTGCGTTGACCACTGCGCAAAGCGACTTTATGCGCGCAGAGGCAGAAGGCTCCATCTTCACCGCAGAAGAGCTGACAGGCGGCCCTGAGGCAGCCTTCTTCAGCAACACCACGTCCACCCTTATTTTGGAAGAAGCCAATATTGTGGGCAGAACCATCAATATCACGGCCGATCGCGTGGGCGAGAAGCTCTCGGGGCAAGACTATGTCATTGAAGATTATGAGGCCAAGAAGGCGGCAGGCACGCTGACGGAAGACGATTTAGGCATGCTTGCTCAGGTTGATACTAATACTCCGAGTAATTTGTGGACATTGGATGCCGAAACAGGCGATATGACTATCACTCTTCGTCAGTATTTTGTGAAGGATTATCAGAAAAAGTATGACGGCGTTGAGGGCTATGAGTTTACAAGCCTTGACCGTTTCTACATGTGGTCAAGTGAAACGGTAGACAGGTTCGTTGAGTACAACTCCATGCGCATAGTTCTCGTGGACGACTTGAACGTCTACACCACAGGCGGCGCAAACAGCGGCGGTGTCAACATTACCGCCAAGAACTATGTCTATGTGGGCAGCGGCCCCCGTGACCTTGAAGACGGCACCCGCGTGGACTTGGTAGTCGGGCGCGTGAGCGTCACCAGTAGTGACGGCGACGTGCGCGTGAAGGCGGACGGTGCGCTGACAGCCCTTGCGGGTGAAAACAATGGCATCTATGCCGGCACAAAGTCCTATGTGGTCATCGAGGCCAGTAATGGCGACATTGCCGCAGAAAGCTCCTTCTTGAACGTGGGTAGTCACGGCACCCTGCACTTGCGCACCAACGGCGCCGCCTATGTGGCAGGAAAGGGCGATGTGTACCTTGATAACCTCAATATTGAGGACAGCAGCACGGTGTATATCAAGAGTCTGGACGAGGTTGACGGGAAAATTACCCTCGCTTCTTCCAACGTGGAAGGCACCCTTGATATCGTGGGCGACTTGACCCTTGAAGCTGTGAAGGTGGTTATCGGCTCCGACAAAGTCTTGCACCTCGGCCTTGACGACAGCTTGAAGCTTGAGGCCATCGCGAAAGAATTGGAGCTGAAGGCGCAGCATATCGACGTGTCCGGCGGTGAGTTTGAAACGAACAGCGTCTTAACCTTGAACGGCCTCACTTCTGTGCATTTTGCGGAAAATATGGAATTTGTCGCAAGCAATGGCTTGAATGTGAAGAGTTCAAAAATCACCATGGAAGACAATGTGAGCCTGACGGCAACGAAGGGTTCCATCACCATGGGCGCGGCACAAAACGCTTCCGGTGAACCCATTGGTGATGCGTCCATCGTGGCAAAGGATGATTTAAGCATCACTGCTCATGAGGATATAATCCTTAACGTCACCACACTCAGCCTCGGCGCGGACGCCACCATGACGGCCTCCACGGGTATTGCGGACGGCGAAATCTCCCTCACAGGGACGACTTCCGCACATGTGGGCGAAAATGCCAGCTTCACAAGCGTGGGCGCGTTGGAAGTGACCGGCGCGAGTGTGCTCTTTGGTGATACGGCAACGCTTGCAAGCACGGGCAGCTCTGTCACTGTGAATGGCACAGACATTCTGACCTTTGGCGCGGACGCCGACCTTGATTCCGTCGGCGACATGAGTATGACAAGTACAGCGTTGACACTTGGTGATGGTGCGAACCTGAACAGCGGCGCGAAGCTGACCGTTGCAGGCAGCACCCGCGCGAAACTTGGCAATAATGCCACCTTCACAAGCGTGGGCGCCCTCAGCGTGAGCGGCGCAGACGTGGACTTGGGCACTACGGTGAAGCTTGAAAGCACGGGCGACTCTGTCAGCGTGCACGGCACAAACAGCCTTGATGTGGGCACGGACGCTGATTTTGATTCCGCTGGCAGCATGACCCTTGAAAGCACAGCCCTGACCCTTGGTGACAATGCGAACCTCACCAGCGACGGCTTACTGATTGTCACAGGCAGCACCGGCGCGAGCCTTGGCAATAATGCCACCTTAACAAGCGTGGGCGCCCTCAGCGTGAGCGGCGTGGACGTGGTCTTGGGCACTACGGCGAAGCTTGCAAGCACGGACGGCTCCGTCAGTGTCAAAGGCACAAACAGCCTTGATGTGGGCACGGACGCTGATTTTGATTCCGCTGACATCATGACCCTTGAAGGCACAACAGCCCTGACCCTTGGCAATAATGCCAGCTTAACAAGCGTGGGCAACCTCAGCGTGAGCGGCGCGGACGTGGACTTGGGCGCTACGGTGAAGCTTGAAAGCACGGGCGGTTTCGTCAGTGTGAATGGCACAAACAGCCTTGATGTGGGCACGGACGCTGATTTTGATGCCGCGGGCACCATG
>CAYJGA010000190.1:0-864 GCA_964369255.1 uncultured Desulfovibrionaceae bacterium | reverse complement strand
TATATCGGTGGCGTAATCACCGTGTTAGGCAGCACCTGCGTGCGCGTTGGCAATAATGCCAGCTTAACAAGCGTGGTCATGTTGGAAGTGAGGGGCGCGGACGTGAACTTGGGTAATGCGGCGACGCTTCAAAGCACGGGCGGCACCGTCAGTGTCAAAGGCACAAACAGACTTGGCATAGGCACGGACGCTGATTTTGATTCTGCCGGAAACATGACCCTTGAAAGCAAGGTCTTGACCCTTGGCGATAATGCCAACCTCAACAGCAGCGCCTTGCTGACCGTCACAGGCAGCACCAGCGCGAAACTTGGCGATAATGCCACCTTGACAAGCGTGGGCGCCCTCAGCGTAAGCGGCGCAAGCGTGGACTTGGGCACGACGGCGAAACTTGCAAGCACGGGCGGCACCGTCAATGTGAATGGCACAGACAGCCTTGATGTGGGCACGGACGCTGATTTTGATTCCTTCGGCGACATGACCCTCACAAGCAAGGCTCTGACGCTTGGCGACGGTGCGAACCTCAACAGCGGCGGCTTGCTGACCGTCGTAGGCAGCACCAGCGCGCGCCTTGGCAATAATGCCAGCTTAACAAGCGTGGGCGCCCTCAGCGTGAGCGGCGCAAGCGTGGACTTGGGCACGACGGCGAAACTTGCAAGCATCAGCGGTTTACTCAATGTGAAGGGCACAAACAGCCTTGACATAGGCGCGGGCGCTGATTTTGATTCCGCCGGAAACATGATCCTTGAAAGCCAAGCCCTGACCCTTGGTGACAATGCGAACCTCAACAGCGGCGGCTTGCTGACCGTCACAGGCAGCACCAGCGCGCGCCTTGGCAATAATGCCAGCTTAACAAGCGTGGGCGCC
>CAYJGA010000189.1:0-4592 GCA_964369255.1 uncultured Desulfovibrionaceae bacterium | reverse complement strand
AGCCACGTATCGATATTGAGCGCGCACTTTACTTCACCGAATCCATGAAGCAAACTGAAGGTGAACACCTCACCTTACGCTGGGCAAAAGCGCTTATGCACATTGCGCAAAACATCACCGTATACGTACAAGACCACCAGCTTTTGTTGGGTCGCGCCGGTTGCGATGGTCGTTACGGCATTCTCTATCCTGAACTTGACGGTGACTTCCTTGACATCGCCGTGCGTGATTTGCCTTCCCGCGAAACGTCCCCTGCGTCCATCACCCCTGAAGATGCACAGCGCGTTATCGACGAAGTCGCTCCTTACTGGAAGGGCAAAACCTATCATGAAGCCTTGAACGCCGCTCTTCCCCCCGAAGTGCACAAGTTGACCTACGACGATCCCGAAGGCCTTATCTCCCGCTTCATCGTCAACGAAACCTCTTCTTTCCGTTCGTCCATCCAGTGGGTGCATGACTATGAAAAGATTTTAAAGCGCGGCTTCAACGGCATCAAGGCCGAAGCTGAAGCAAAACTTGCTGCGCTCGATCCCCTCAGCCCTGTGGACAACGTGGACAAAAAGCCCTTCCTTGAGGCCATTGTCATCACATGCGACGCCATAGTTCTGTGGGCAAAGCGCCACGCTGTGCTTGCACGCGAAATGGCTGCAAAAGAGTCCGATCCCGTGCGTAAGGCAGAGCTTATCCGCATGGCAGAAAACGCAGAGCACGTTCCCGGCAACCCCGCACGTAACTTCTACGAAGCCGTGCAGAGCCAGTGGTTCACACAAATGTTCTCCCGTATCGAGCAAAAGACAGGTACCACCATTTCCAATGGTCGTATGGACCAATACTTCTTGCCCTACTACTTGCAAGATATGGAAGCAGGCGTCATCACCGAAGACAGCGCCATCGAGCTTATGGAGTGCATGTGGGTAGGCATGGCTGAATTTATCGACATGTTCATCTCCCCCACGGGCGGCGCATTCAACGAAGGTTACGCACACTGGGAAGCAGTCACCGTTGGCGGTCAAACACCCGATGGTCGCGATGCCACCAACGACTTGACCCACCTCATCTTGAAATCCAAGCGTGAGTTCCCCTTGCACTATCCCGACCTTGCAGCACGTATCCACTCCCGCGCTCCCGAAGCGTACTTGTGGGACGTGGCTGAGACCATCAAGGACGGTTCCGGCTTCCCCAAACTCATCAACGATGAAGAAGTCGTGCCCTTGTATGTTTCCAAAGGCTGCAAATTTGAAGAAGCCCTTGACTACGCTGTATCCGGTTGCACCGAATGCCGCATGCCCAACAGAGACACCTACACATCCGGCGGCGCCTATGTGAACTTTGCCGCGGCTGTGGAAATGACCCTCTACAATGGCAAGATGAAAAAATACGGCGACGTACAGCTTGGTATCGAAACCGGCGACGCCCGCAACTTTAAGACATGGGACGAGTTCTTCGACGCATACAAGCAACAACACTTGTTGTTCTTGAAGACCGCTTTCACACAACAATACATCATCAATAACTTGCGTGCAAAGCACTTCGCACAGCCCATGGGTTCTGCCATGCATGACCTTTGCATGGAGCATTGCCTTGACCTGCACCAGCCACACATCCCCGGCGGCGTGAACTTCGGTTATTTTGAGTTCATGGGCTTTGGTACGGTTATCGACTCCTTGGCAGCCATCAAAAAGCTTGTCTTTGAAGACAAAAAGCTCACCATGGATCAAGTCCTCACCGCCCTCGAAGCCAATTTTGAAGGCTATGAAGACGTGCGCGCTATGCTGCAAACCGCTCCTTGCTATGGCAACAACGATCCTTTTGCTGATGAAATCGGTCGCGAGCTTGATGCTATCAGCACAGAATACGGCGGCAAGTACAGCGAAGAGCTTGGCATGAACAACGACGTTCGCTACGTGCCCTTCACCTCGCACGTTCCTTTCGGCAAGGTTGTTTCCGCAACGCCAAACGGTCGTACAGAGTGGTTCTCGCTGTCTGACGGTTCTTCTGCTTCTCACGGCGCAGACGTCAACGGCCCCACGGCTATCTTGTTGTCCAATGCCAACACAAAGAACATGGGTCGCCGCGACCGCGCCGCACGCATGCTCAACATCAAGTTTACGCCAAAGAGCGTGGAAGGCGACGAAGGCACCGAAAAGCTCGTATCCTTCATCCGTACATTCTGCGACTTGAAGCTCTGGCACGTACAGTTCAACGTCATCAACGCCGATACGCTGTTGGCTGCACAAAAAGACCCGCAAAAGTATCGTAACCTCATCGTGCGTATCGCCGGTTACAGCGCGTACTTCTGCGACTTGTCCCCAGACTTGCAAAACGACCTTATTGCTCGTACCTCCCATGGCGCGTTCTAATTTGAAGGTTGTTGAAAAAGAATAATTAACCGTAAAGGGGATTCGGACATGTATCGAATCCCCTTTTTTTGCAAAGAGAGTGTTATGAGCAGCTTTGAAGATAGAAAGACATGTGGCAATGTGTTTAATATACAAAAATACTCCGTTCACGATGGCCCGGGCATCCGTACCATCGCCTTTTTAAAAGGCTGCCCATTGAGGTGTCGCTGGTGTAGTAATCCGGAATCCCAATTACTGCGTCCGGAACTGGCCTTCAACGAGACACGATGTTTAACCGTCAGCAAGTGTAAGCACTGTATCAACGCCTGTGAGCGCGGCGCAATCACACGCTGTGACAACGATAAAATCGCCATCGACCGCTCAAAATGCGAGGGTTGCCCCATGCCATGCGCGGCGGCCTGTCCTGCCAAGAGCCTTATCGTATACGGCGAAAAGCGTTCCGTGGACAGTGTTTTGAGTGTGGTGGAGCAAGACGCCGCCTTCTATGCGCGCTCCGGCGGCGGAATGACCTTGTCGGGCGGGGAACCGCTCATGCAGGGTGATTTTGCTTCGGCTTTGCTTCGGGAGGCGCGCAAGCGTCGCTTGAAGACGGCCATTGAAACATGCGGCGTGGCGCCGTGGGCGGCCTTTGAAAAGGCTGCTCCTCATTTGACCTCTGTCATGTTTGACATCAAGCATATGGATCCGGAGCGCCACAAGGAATATACAGGGGCGACGAACGAAAGGGTCTTAGACAATTTCAAAAACCTTGTGGAAAATTTTCCCGATATTCCTGTTTTGGCGCGCACGCCCATTATTCCCGGTTTTAATGACTCGGTGGAGGCTGTGGCGGCTATTGCAAACTTCCTCAAGCCTTTTAGTCGTGTGCGCTACGAGATGCTTCCTTATCATCGGTTGGGAACGCAAAAATATACCTTCCTTGACCGCACAGCGCCCATGGGCACTGTGACGCTGCCACAAGAGGCCATGCATCCCCTTATTAAGGTTGCGACGGAAATATTGGGCGCGGAAAGGGTGTATACGCCGCATTAAAAACATTCACTGACTTTCGTGGTGGTCATCGCTTCTTTCCATTGCGTGTGGTGGCCACTACGATTTCTTTTCCGCTGACACGATGGTGTTATTATGAGCTCACATTCCTCTTTTTCTCGTTTTTCGCCCCTGCACGTCCCCCTTCTTTCTAACGGGCAGGATTTTTCGGCATCTTCGTATTTTACTTTTTTTGATCGTCTTGGTACAAGCGTGGTTCAACCCAAGGGAGAACTTGTTATGCCGCAACGTTCCGATGATATGTTGACGCAGCATTTTGAGCGCATATTAGACGCCTTTGCCGATGGCATTTTTATCAGCGATGCCTCCGGTGCCACGATTAAAATAAATCGTATGTATGAACAGCTTACAGGCATAAAAATGTCTGAAATCAGTGGGAAAAACGTGCGAACGCTCAGGGAAGAGGGTATTTTCGATCACATTCTCAATCCTGAAATTGTCCGCACCGGTAAGCCTGCCACCAAGGCGCAACAGTTACGCAATGGAAAGAAGGTCATCCTTGCGGGTTTTCCTGTGTTTGACGAGGCGGGGCAGCTGTGTCTTGTGGTGACATTTGTCCGCGATATTACTATGATAACACAGCTTAATGACCAAATGGCGGAGCAGACGCACCTTATCAACCAAATAAGCGACCAGCTGGCCTATATTGCCCATAAGCAAGCCGTCAACGACGCGCCCATTTACAGGAGCGCTGCCATGGAAGAAGTGGTGTCCTTGCTTTCGCGTTTGGCAGAAACCGACGCCACCATCCTTATATTGGGGGAAACTGGTGTGGGCAAGGACGTTTTTGCACGCTTCACCCATGACCGCAGTCTTCGCCGTGATAAAATTATGCTCAAAGTGGACTGCGGGGGTATTTCAGAAACCCTTACGGAGTCTGAAATGTTTGGCTATACGCCCGGCGCCTTCACAGGCGCGTCCGCCAAGGGCAAGGCCGGCTACTTTGAGATGGCAGACGGGAGCACGGTCTTTTTAGATGAGCTTGGGGAATTGCCTTTGAGCATGCAGACGCGCCTTTTGCGCGTCTTGCAAGATGGAGAAATTTTGCGAGTGGGTTCCACATCGCCTAAGAAGGTGGATGTGCGCATCATCGCTGCCACCAACAGGAATTTGGAAGAAAGCGTGGAGGCGGGCACCTTTCGTCGCGACTTGTATTACAGGTTAAATGTGGCTACGGTGAAC
>CAYJGA010000188.1:0-4610 GCA_964369255.1 uncultured Desulfovibrionaceae bacterium | reverse complement strand
TATCCGCGTACGCGTCATCATGGCGCGCACCATCACGCGCACAAGACAAGCGTGTCTCATATGCCCTTTGCGTCTGTGTACTATCTCGAAGGGCACAGTGGCAAGGGCGCGCGGCATATCCTGTCGGAATCCGGTTTTCGCGAGTTTCCGGGATACGGCGTGCGCTGGGATGTGGCGGGGAATGATGTGTACGGACGCTCGCCCGCCATGGACGTCTTGCCTGATTGTCGCATGTTGCAGCAAATGGGCATCACGACGCTGAAAGCCATTCACAAGTCTGTGGACCCACCCACGGCTGTGAGTGCCAGTCTAAAAAATGTGGGATTGGACCTCACCCCCGGCGGTGTCAACTATGTGGAGGCGGCTCCCGGACAAAGTCCGCAAGCGGCGACGCCTATTCTTGATATTCGTCCGGACATTGCGTCCGGCAGAAAGGCCATTGAGGCGGTGCAAAAGCAAATCCAACAAGGTCTTTATAATGACCTTTTCAGGCAGCTCCTCGACTCTGGCAGGAGTCAGATCACAGCCAAGGAGGTGGCTGTGCGCGAAGAGGAAAAGCTCATTCTTTTGGGGCCTGTGCTTGAGCGCTTGCATTGTGAATTGTACACGCCGCTCATTGAGCGGACATATACACTCATGCAGCATTTCCATATGTTGCCGCCTCTTCCCCAAGAACTTATGGGGGAGAACTTAAAAATCGAGTTCGTAAGCCTTTTGGCGCAGGCGCAGAAGATGGTGTGTACGGGGGCGGTGGAGCGCTTGGTGTCCTTTGTGGGCACGCTTGCGCCTTTGCAGCCAGATGTCAAGGACATGGTGGATACGGACAAGGCGGTGGAGGAATACGCCGACTACTTGGGCATCGCGCCGGGCATTGTGCGCGCCCCTGCGGCACGCGAGGAAATGCGCGCCGCTCGTGCGGAGGCAGAGAGCGCCGCACAGCAACAGGCACAACAGCAGGCGCAGCAAAAGCAGCTTATGGAGGGACTGCAAGGCATGACAACTATGGTGCAAGACATGAGTGAAGTGTCCTTGAAAAAGGACTCTCTTCTCGGGAGCTTGCTTGTGGGGTCTGACGTTTTGTAACGGAAGGGTGTGTCATGAGAGAGAGCAGAGGAGAAAGCATTTTCGACAGCATAGTGGGCAATGGAAACTATGCGAAGGATAAGGAAGAAGCACAGCGTGTCTTTGACCGTCAGCTGCGCGAGGCCGTGCGTCTTTTGATGCAATGCAAGGAGGGCAGAGTTTTCTTGCGTTGGCTTGGGCGTGGCACTTCGCCGCAGAGTATTTTGCAACTCATTTTAGACCATGAGGAGGAACGACATGTCCACGGATAATGTGGAAATGGAAGGCGGTGTGCAAGGTGATGCGGGCAGTCAGGCGGGCAGTTCCGAAGCAAGCACGGGCACTGCGACAGGCAGTCTGCTTGCGGCGCACAGCGCCCCGCAAGCGCCCGTGAACTATGACTTGCAACTTCCTGAAGGTATGCAGTGGAGTCGCGAACAGACCGCGGCCTTTTCTGCGCAAGCCAAGGAGCTGAACCTCGACGCCAACGGCGCACAAAAGCTCTTGGATATGTCTCACAAAAACCACATGCTCATGAAGGAAAATCATGAAAAGCAAGTGACAGCGTGGCGCGAGCAGGTGGCGGCGGATAAGGACATGGGCGGCGCAGCATTGGAGACAACGGTGAGCCACGCCAAGGCAACATTAAATCGCTTTGATCAAGGAGGCAAGCTGTTCGAGATACTCGAACAAACGGGCTATTCCAATCATCCTGACATCATCCGCTTTTTGGCAGCGGTGGGCAAGGAGCATGCAGAAGATTCAGTGGTTTTGGGGCGCGGGCACTATGGTGCCATTCCGAGGCATGAACGTATGTATGGAAAATACAATACCTAGGGGGAATATATGGCTCGACAAAACTTAGGCCTTGTGGCGACTTTGGCAGAAATGCGCGACTATTATCATGGAGGCCCCGCCGGCAATATCATTGAGCTTATGAACGAGACCAATGATATTTTGGACGACGTGCAATTCATGGAGTCCAACCAGTCCGACGGGCACTTGACGCGCATCCGCACAGGCTTGCCCGAAGTGTATTGGCGTCGCCTCTACAAGGGTATTCCTTATAGCAAAAGTCAGTGGACGCAGGTTAAGGAGCCTTGCTCCATGATGGAAGCGCGCATGCTCATTGACGAGGCGGAATCGAAAATCTACGGCGATAAGGCCGCGCAATTCATCGACTCCGAAAGCGTCGCCTTCGCCGAGGCCATGCGCCAAAAGGCCGCGCACACGCTCTTCTATGGCAATTCCGACGTGAACCCCGATGAGTTCAAAGGCCTTGCCCTGCGCTATCCCGCAAAGGATGCCCCCAATGTCATCGACGCAGGCGGAACGGGCAGTAATTGCACGTCCGCATGGGTCATTTCATGGGGTGATAGAACCATCCACGGCATCTATCCCAAGGGCAGCATCGGCGGTTTAGAGCACAAAGACCTTGGCATTCAAACCGTCGAGGACAACGAAGGGCGCCACTATGAGGCCATCGTCAACCGCTATCAATGGACGCTGGGTCTTGCCCTGCGCGATTGGCGCGCGTGCGTGCGCATTGCCAATATCCCTGTGGGCAGTCTGACAAAGCGCAAAGGGCAGAGCGGTTTTGTCGACCTGCAACAGCTCTTCATCAGCGCCAAGAATATGATGCCCGAAGTCATGCGCCAAAAGGCCATTTGGTACGCCAATGAAGAACTCATGGCAGCCATTGAAGTGCAATCCACGGACAGCGGCAATGTGCACCTTGTGTACGGCGAAGCTTTCAAGTCTGACGGAATGCCCCTGCTCTTCGGGCGTCCTGTGCGTCAGTGCGACGCGATTTCTTCCACTGAAACGGCTATATAAGGAGGTTGCCTATGATTATCGACCAAAACCTTGTGCTCTATGAGGGAAGGGTAGCTACGAGCACGGGCGAGGCCATTGCGCTCAATTCCTTGCTCATCCCCGGCAAGGCAGAACCCATTCTCATCACCACACGCTTTATGGAAAACCTCGCCGGCGCGACGAATGTCTCACTCGTTTTACAGCAAGCGGAAACGCAGACGGGGAGTTATACGGACGTGTCCGGAACGGCTGTGAGTATCAGCGCTGCGGATTTTAAAGTGGGCAAGCGTATGGCGTGGCGCTTCTTGCCGCGCTCCGTCGTCAACCCATGGCTCCGCGTGAAGCTCACAGTGACGGGCACTGCCACGGCGGGCAGCTTGTTCTGTGCTGTCATGGGCTTTGAGGATGAGCCTTACGAGGCAGGTCAATACATCGACAAGGGTATTGTCGAAGGTTAGCGATGCGTTGAAAAATGGGGGATTTTAGTGGGTAGTGAGTGGTGGCCATGTGCTGACCATGTTCACCACTCACACCACTCACACTACTCACTACCCACTAAGCACTAACCACAAACCACTACGCACCGATAGCAAGTGAGGTCTTTATGACGACGAACGCTTCAAAAATACTCATATGGAACATGGCGCTGGGGTGGATTGGTACGCGCACTGTCTCCAGTGAAGGCGAAAAAACTCTCGAAGCCGTGCAATGCGGCCTGTATTGGGACATGGCGCGGCGACAGGTATTGCGCTCATATCCGTGGAATTTTGCGCAAAAACGCGTGTGGCTTGCGCAAGTGCCCATGCCTGTGGGCTATGAGCTGGAGTATGAGCACGCCTACGCCATGCCCTTGGATGCCCTCAAAGCAAATAAAATTCTACCGGACGGAAAGGAGTCTTACGCGCCAAATTATGACGGAAGCTACAGTGGCATTGACGAGCTGACACGCTTCATCGTTGTCAACGATCACGCAGGCGGGCGCAGTGTTTTACTCACCCACGCGCCTCGTGTGGTTCTTGCTTATACGGCAGACATTGAAGACGCACGCCTTTTTGATGACCTGTTTTCCCATGTGCTCGCGCGCAAGCTTGCCGCAGATATTGCTGTCTCCCTGTTAAAAAATAATGCGGGCAAGGTGCAGGAATTGGAACAGCTCTACAGGGATGCTGTGCCCACTGCCATACAGTCCGATGCCAGCGAAGGGCGAGAGAGGCCTAAGGAAGATTCGTGGCTTGCGGCACGCAAGGTCTAATATACACAAAAAGGAGCAATGATTATGAGTGAGAAAATACGCGGACAAGTGCAATCAAGCCTACGCGGCGCGTGGGTGGGTGGTACAGATTATACATTTTTTGACGCAGTCTTGTACGATGGCGCTGTGTATTATGCGCTGCGCGATAATAATAGCGCACGACCCGATATTTCTCCGGATGATTGGGTGGCGAGTGGCAGCGGTGAGGGTGTGGGCATACGAGGTCCCCAAGGTGAGCAGGGCGAACAGGGTATACAGGGTGAACAGGGCATACAGGGCGAACAGGGTATACAGGGTGAACAGGGCATACAGGGCGAGCAGGGAATACAAGGTGAAAAAGGCGATACTGGCGACAAGGGCGATAAGGGTGATAAAGGCGACACCGGTGAGCAGGGAGAGAAAGGCGATAAGGGCGACCCCGGCGCGCAAGGCGAGAAAGGCGATATGCCCTCGCACATTTGGGTAGGCACCACGCTTTCTT
>CAYJGA010000187.1:0-4617 GCA_964369255.1 uncultured Desulfovibrionaceae bacterium | reverse complement strand
CATAGCCCTGAATGGCGGGGAGGGGGGGGCGCAGCTCGTGGGAGACGTTGGCGACAAAGTCGCTGCGTATGCGCTCAAGACGCATGATAGCCGTGATATTGTGAAACACAGCCACGGCGCCCAAGTCAAGCTCATTGGCGCCGGCGCGGGTGAGGTGGACGGAAAATGTGTGCCCGGGGGCAAGTTCAAGCTGTAATGGCCCCACATGAGGGGTTTCGTTGGGCGGGGTTTCGTTGGGTCGTGCGGGAAGGCGTAAGACTTCTTCCACAGCTTCTTGCAAAGCGGGCACAGGTATGGCTTCCACCACTTGCTGCCCTATTTTTTCCGCATTGGGAAACATGGTGCGCAGGGCTTTGTTGCAACGGCGAATGCCTCCGTTTTGGTCAAAGACGAGGACGCCTTCATCCATGGTGTCAAGGATGCTTTGGAGCTGTTCTTTTTGGTCTGCGACGGTGCGGATATGCTCTTCAATGTGCGCGGCCATGCGGTTGACGGCGTTGGCAAGGGGGGCAAATTCCTTGCCCGGCACATAGCGCAGTCGTCGTTGATATTTGCCGAGGGAGATGGCTTCAATCACACGAATCATGGGCGACACATCACGGCGCAGAAGGTCGGAGATGAAAAAAGCCAGCACAACGGACAGGGCGATATTTGCCAGCAGGACAACAGTGAAGTTTGTGAGAATGCTGTCCATATGCGATGTCGAGCCAGAGAATGGCGTGGCAATGCGGAGAATTTCGCCGTTTTTGAGCTTTGTGGCGGCGTAAATCATGTAGACTTGCTTGACGCCGTGAAAGCGGGTGTCGGTGCCATGTTGGTTTGCTTGCGCTTGTTGTACTTCCGGCCTGTCGCTGAACATGGTGGCGGAGGGGATGTGTGATTCCGGCGCGTCGCTGTCGTCAATAAGCTTGCCCTTGGCGTCGAGGAGCGAAAAGCGCACGCCGGACGTGGCGAGGGATTCCACATAATCACGGGCGGTGTTGCCTGCGCCCATGACTGTATAGAGACGCCCTGCGAGCTGGACTTCGCGTAATGCGTGCTCTTGGGCGTCTAAGAGCAAGTCTTCATGCAGTGCAAGGCGCGCGTAGAGCAGGGGGATAGCCGTTGCGATGAGGGCGCCTATGAGGACTGTGATAAATATTTTTGTGCGGAAAGACATGTTTAGCCTCGAAAGCGATAACCCACGCCGCGCACGGTTTCAAGATTGTCGGCGCATTCGCCAAGCTTTGCGCGCAGGCGGCGCACGTGCGTGTCCACGGTGCGGGCGTAGCCTTCAAACTGATAGCCCCACACGCTGTTGAGGAGCTGCTCGCGCGTGCGCACTGTGCCGGAATGACGCATAATATCTTCAAGGAGTCGAAACTCTGTGGCAGTAAGTTCTGTGAGTTGGCCTTGGACGCTGACAGTGTGCGCGGCGGGATCGAGGCTTATGCCATGCTTTTGCAGGCTTGGGCTTGTTTGCGCTTGTTGCTGTCGTCGCAAAATGACGCGGATACGCAAAATAAGTTCGCGCACGCTGAAGGGTTTGACCACATAATCGTCGGCGCCAAGCTCAAGGCCGACGATGCGATCGACTTCTTCGCCTCGCGCGGTGAGCATGATGATGGGGATGTGTGCTGTGTGCGCGTCGCGTTCAAGTTCGCGACACACTTGGAAGCCGTCCTTTTTTGGCATCATGACATCGAGGAGGATGATGTCCGGCTTATGGGCGCGTGCAAGCTCGATGCCTTGGACACCGTCTTCGGCTGTAATGGTTTCAAATCCTTCCCGCTCAAGGTTGAAAGCGATGAGTTCGCGAATATCGGCTTCGTCTTCAACTATTAAGATGCGCTCTTTTTGCATAATTCATTCTTTTGTGTCTTGCAATGCGCGTATGCTCTGTGGCATGATTGCGCGCATAATGTTTTATGGTGTCTTGTGAGTACCTGTCTTGTGCGCCAAAAATATGGTGACATGGTGACAAAGCTGTGACGCTGTGTATTGCAAGGTCAATACCACGTCTTTGTTTTTTTGAATGGGGTTTGGGGAAAGCTTTTTTTATTTTTTTTAAGTTTTCCCCCAAGAAAAAAAGAAGAAAAAAAGTTTTCCCCAAACCCCTTTCAAAAAAAGCTTTTAGAAAAGACAGCGCACTAGGCGGCATAAACATTGGGGGGTGCTCTGTCATGGAATTTGCATGTTATGTGTGCGGGGCGAGACAGGCGTGAAGCAAAAAAAGAGAAATAAGGGGTACATCTGTGAAAGTTGTGATATTTTGCGGAGGGTTAGGAACTCGTTTGCGCGAAGAAACAGAATTTCGTCCAAAGCCCATGGTTGAAATTGGGGGGCGCCCCATTTTGTGGCATATCATGTCGATTTATGCACATTATGGCTTCAAAGATTTTGTCTTGCCCTTGGGCTATAAGGGTGAGATGATAAAGCAATACTTTGTGGACTATAAAATGCAGAACTCCAATTTTACAGTAGATTTAGGCTCCGGCGATGTGATAAACCATGCCGGAGGCTCCGTGGATTGGCGCGTGACGCTGTGCGATACGGGGCAAAATGCCCTCAAGGGAATACGCCTAAAGCGGGTGGCCTCCCATATTGACGGAGACAATTTCATGCTGACCTATGGCGATGGTGTCGCAGATGTGAATATCGCCAAACTTTTGGCATATCACAAGCAGCACAATAAAGTGTGCACTTTCACAGGCGTTCGCATGCCTTCGCGTTTTGGAATGGTGCGCACAGACGCTGCTGGGCAGGTGTCGTCGTGGGAGGAAAAGCCTGTTTTGAACGAGTATATCAACTGTGGCTTTTTTGTGTTCAAGCGGGAGTTTTTGGACTATGTGTCCGAGCACATGACCACAGATTTTGAGCAAGCGCCCATGCAACGCCTTGCCGCCGAAGGCCAGCTTGCCATGTATGCCCACGGGGGGCAGTGGCAGTGTATGGATACTGTACGCGAAACGCAGGTGCTCAATGAATTGTGGGAGACGGGAAAAGCTTTTTGGACGCAGCTTGAGGAGGCGTGATGTTTGGCAATGTCTACATGGGGCGCCGTGTTTTTGTCACGGGGCACACAGGTTTTAAAGGCTCATGGCTGACAGCGTGGTTGCTGTCTCTTGGCGCTGAGGTGATGGGCTATTCCCTAGACGGGTCGGTGGGCGTGCCCACGGAACCATCGCACTTTTCTGTGCTCATGCAGGACGCGCGCTTTCATACAAGCCCATCAGAAGGCGGGCAATTTCACGACGTGCGCGGGGATATTCGACAAGTAGACACGCTGTGCACTGTCATGCGTGAGTTTGCGCCCGATATAGTCTTTCATATGGCGGCGCAAGCGCTTGTGCCACTGTCCTACGAGCAACCCCTCGCCACATTTACGAGCAATGCCCTTGGGACTGTCCATGTCTTGGAAGCGGTGCGGCGTGCGCCTTCTGTACGCGCTCTTGTATGCATTACCAGCGACAAATGCTATGAAAACAACGAATGGCTCTGGGGCTATCGGGAAAGCGATGCCCTTGGCGGGCACGACCCGTACAGCGCCTCAAAGGCCTGTGCGGAAATTATGGCGCACGCATATTTTCGCTCATACTTTAAAGATACGCCGAAAGATAGGCCGAAAGATACGTCGAAAGACGCGCCGGCCTGCGCCACTGTGCGCGCGGGCAATGTCATTGGCGGCGGCGATTGGGCGCCTGACCGCATCATCCCCGATTGCGTCAGAGCGTGGGTGCAGGGCGAGGCGGTGAGCCTTCGCAGTCCCCATGCCACGCGTCCGTGGCAACATGTACTGGAGCCGCTTTCCGGCTATTTGTGCTTGGGCGCCAAGCTTTTTATGCAAGATGAAAAACGCAGCCTTTATGACGGGGAAGCGTATAACTTTGGCCCCTCGCCCCATGTGGTGCAGACGGTGCTGGAGGTTGTGGAGGCACTTTCCTTGCAGTGGAAGGGTTTTCGCTATCATCATGACAGGAGCGCGCCCCGCGCCTTGCACGAGTGCACGCTCTTGAAACTGTGCTGCGACAAAGCGCTGTCGCATTTGCAGTGGCGCGCTGTTCTTGATTTTGAGGAGAGTATTCGGTATACTGCCGAATGGTATCGCGCATACTATGGAAATGAAGGGAAAAAAGGGCAACATATGGCAGCGTTGACCTTTGGACAGATTGCGGCCTATACGAATATGGCGGAGCAGCGTGAAATTGCATGGGCATTGCCTCACAGTACATAGAGAGAAAGAAGACAGAAAGTGAATACTTTACCTACAGAAGAACAGTGTCTTTTGTGTCATTCGCCCCTTGAGCACATATTTGTCGACCTCGGCGCATGCCCGCCCTCCAATGCCTTTGTACGACCGCAGGAAGCGCATGCGGCGCATGCGCACTATCCATTGAAAGTCTTTGTGTGTACCCAATGCCTGCTTGTGCAAGTGCCCCCCTATGCCAAGGCGCAGGATATTTTTACAGCGGACTATGCGTATTTTTCATCGTATTCCCCTTCGTGGGTCGCGCATGCGAAGCACTATGTGCATATGATGGCGCAGCGCTTTCATTTGAATGGGCGGTCTCTTGTGGTGGAAATAGGCTCCAACGATGGCTACTTGCTGCAACACGCGGTGCACTTGGGTATTCCGTG
>CAYJGA010000186.1:0-4619 GCA_964369255.1 uncultured Desulfovibrionaceae bacterium | reverse complement strand
TTGGAGCTATCGTCGTGACATATACATGAATGTTGCTATAAAGAGCGCAAAACCTACTTTTTGCGCTGCTTTCCTATAAAGTTTTATGCAAAAAACCCGAAGAGTCTTGATATGTACGACAGGAGTCGTCGTGATTTATTCGCGCCTGATTCCGCGTTGCCCGCGTTTTTTTCGCGTTTTATTCACGTAAATTAAGATATGTCTGTTTAATTCATGATGGCAAGCTCACACTCCATTTTTCTACATCTCGCCTACATTCAGCACAGAGCCATCTCTTTATCCAATCGAGGAGAATAAGCATGTTTTGGAACGATTTGTCCTTGCGTAAGAAACTTTATGTACTGACATGTATAACTTTATTCAGTTTTAGCATCATACTCATCTATATCATTATCAGCCTCTATTCATTGCTTGACCAAGCGGAAGAGGTCAATAAAACACGCCCCGCTGCTATTCTCACCGATGCCATCAGCGCTCATACTCTCTGGGTTAACGAAGTGGAAGGCCACCTTTTAAAAAAGTCGAACCAGCCACTGAGTGTCACGACCAATCCTCGTGCTTGTGATTTTGGCAAATGGTTTCATGGTGCGGGGCGCACTGAGCTTGAAAAAGATATTCCAGAACTTTTTTCCGTTTTTCGTGAACTTGAAACGGTTCACAATGCTGTACATGACAGTGCAAATGATATACAAGCGGCGCTATCTAAAGACGATTTTCAAGGCGCCATAGATCTTTTTTCGCGTAAGACATCACCTAATGTCAAAAAAGTACGCGACCTTCTTACAAAGGCGCGTAGTTTTACGGACAGCTTTTCTGAAAAGAACTTTGAAGTGCTTGAGAGCACCATCTCGCTGACCATTAAAGTTATTATTGCCACTTTTGTACTCTTTCTTATCACTGCGCCCATTGTGACGACGCTCTTTGTTGCGAATATCTTGAAGCCTATTCGTATCCTTATGGCTGGAGCGGCGCGTATTGCTCAAGGTGAGTTTGAACCTGTTGCTCTTGAACAAAAAGACGAATTGGGACAGCTTGCCCAATCCTTCAATCAAATGGTGAAGGATTTAAAGGCAAACCTTGGCCTTGCACAAGCACTCATGAATGGCATCACCACCGCATGTGTTATCTGTGACACAGAAGGAAAAGTCATCTTTGTGAACCAAAAAATGCTCGATTATTGGCTTGAAACACGCTCTCCAGAGGCCTGCCTCGGTGAAACCATGGGCAGTGTCCTTTATGGCACGCCGCACAGAAAAACACGCCTTGATAGTGTTATTGTGGAACAGAATGAAATTCATGATTTGCAAGTCCATTCGATTTTGCGCGATGGTCAAGAGCGATACTGGAACGTCAACGCCTCACCCCTTCTTGGAACGCATGGCGAGCTGATTGGCGCTGTGGGGCTGTACAATGACTTGTCAAAAATGTATGCACAGCAAGTGGAAATTGAAAAGCTCAATGACAATATTTATCTTTCTGCCAATGAAGCAAACCATATTTCCACACAGCAAATGCAGGCGCTCGAAGAACTCTTCGTGCAGCTAGAAAATACTGCTGAAATGGCCAATATGCAAAGTCAATCGTCGCATCAAGCGAAGAAGAACTTGGAGCATATGGCTGAAACTATGCGGGAAATGGCCACAAAGGCTGCGGCAACGCAAGATGCGTCAAGCATTGTACGCCGCGAAGCTGATGATGGCATGGAAATCATCACAAAAACGATTGAATGTATCGGACAGGTGACAGAGCACACAGCGCTTGTGGCCACAGATATGAAATCCTTAAGTAATTCCGCGGAAGACATCGGGCGGATATTGAACCTCATTAAGGATATTGCCGATCAAACAAACCTGCTTGCCCTCAATGCGGCTATTGAAGCTGCAAGAGCCGGTGAAGCAGGGCGCGGCTTTGCTGTCGTGGCAGACGAAGTACGCAAGCTTGCTGAAAAAACCATGCAAGCCACGAATGAAGTGACCACCGCCGTGCATAATATTCAAAATGGCGTCCACAACAGCGTTCGTAGTACAGAAACATCTGTAGAGCTTACACAGCAAACAACAGAACTTGCACAGAAATCTGGGACAAGCTTGGAGCGTATTCGCGACATGGCGCGACACGCCGTGGAGAACACTGTCAGCATCAGCGCCGCCACAGAAGACCAAAGCAGGGAATCAGAGGCCGCTTTGGATATGCTCACAGAAATCAGTGCGCAAGCAGAGCAAACGCAATCAAATATGACGAGTTCCACAGAGCACGCTTCAAGCCTCCGTACGCTTTCCGGAACGCTGCAAGCGCTCATCAATAAAATGTGTTCTGAAAGACGCGCCTGTACGCGCTATGAATTTATCGGAACGCCTGTGTCTGTGCGTTGGGTTTCTGAGGATTATGGTGATGGAACTGGCGAAGTTGTCAATATCAGCAGCGATGGCATGTGCTTCAAGAGTCTCTCTCTCCCGCGCAGTGTCCCTGCGGGAACGCTGCTTGAGATTACGCCGCTCAATGCGCCGCTCAACACATCGTTCAAGATGATACATGTCAACTTGCGTTGGCTGCGTGATGGCATTGCAGGCGTGAACTTTGAGCGCACCATGATGATTCCTTCACCCGCACTTGAGCCTCATATGAAGGCATTACCCACGACCTTGTTGATAAAGTAACAAAGCGACAGATGAGCCGGTTTTTGCGGGGGAAACTTTGAAAAAAGTTTCCCCTGTCCTTTTTTATAGCTTCTCTGCTGCATTTTTTGGGCTACTGGCTATGCGCATGAGCTGCCTTTTTATCGGGTTCCACGATATGCGCAAAACAATGTAGCATACCAAAAAGACAAAAACATAGCCCATGGAAATATCGGTGAAGGGGATGGTGTAAAGCTGTAGACCTTCAAAGCGCAGCGAGAGCCACGAGAGGGCGAAGGGGACGGGGAGGAGTGAAGCCATGCTTATGCTTGCACGGGCAAAAAAATGTTTCCCAAAATGCTCGTGCGCCATTTTGTTAGCGGCAAAGTAGGCGTCCTTATTGCCGGCGTGCAATGCCTTCATACTCACCTTGTGATAGCGCTGCACATCATCTTGCATACCTTGATAATATTTGCCGTGCAGGCGTTGAAAAAAATGGAAGATTCCATTTCCAATGAGGATGCAATATATGGCAAGCACAGCACAGCCAAGCCAAAGCCCCATGTGGGCTTCTGTGGGCAGGCGAAAGGGGGCGATGAGGAAGCTGTCAAGCCATGAAGGAATCCAGTCTGCAAATGATGCCATAGAAAACTCGTTTGTATGAAATTGATTGAAATTTTCTTGCATGAAAAAAGCTCTTGTTTAACGAATGCCTCCATGGAAGCAGTATTCGTTAAACAAGAGCTTTCCTGTTAAATAACGCTGTGTTTACCAAAGGCGCAGGTCAAAGAAGCCGCGCAACACATAGTTAATACCAACCACAAAGGCCAGCACGATGAAGAGGCGCTTGAGCCATACGTCGGGCAGGTACTTCGCAGTCATGGGGCCAACCCAAGAACCAAGAACAATACCACCAAGCTCAAGGCCGATGAGAGGCCAGTACACAGGGGTGCCACCAAACATGAATGTACTAATAGAAACAATCATGCCCACGAGCACAGCAAAGGCGGACGTGCCTGCGGCAAGATACATGGGGAGCTGTGAAATACTTGTGAGGAAGGGCACGAGCAAGAAGCCACCGCCAACGCCCAAGAACGAGGCCACAGACGCAATGACAAAGCCGCCTACGACAGGGATAAAGGTGCTGAAGGAAAATTCCACGCCGCAGAATGTAAATACAACACGGGAAGCGCTGATGCTTTTCACTTCGACGCGCGTTTTTACGCCGCTGTCTGCGTGTCCTTTGGACGCTTCTTCAAAGGCCTTGGCAGCGGCAGCAGCCGTCTGCTTTTTGGCCTTGGCGGCGGGGGTCGTTTCATAGAAGAGGTAGCAACCAAGCGCCAACACGAAGAGGCCAAAGAACCCAACATAGCTTGAGAAATCCACCTTGCCTTGGGTGAGCATGGGGATGAGTGTGGCGCCCGCAAGGGAGCCAATACCAAGAGCGATGCCAAGGGGCAAGACGATACGGCCTATGCTCCAATACTTAAAGGAAGAAATTAAGGCCGAACAGCCCACAAGCCATTGGTTTGAAACGCGGATGGAGTCTGTGATGCCTTTGTTGATTGCCATGTCCTTACCAAAGGAGCCGGCATAATCGCCAAGGCCAAAGACGTTGATGTGACCCACAGAGGCCATAACACCGCCAAAGGCGCCCACAGTAGAGAATATCCAGCCTACCCACACAGCCCATGCAAAGGCGAGGACAGGGTTAATATTGGGAGCACCGGGGATACCAAGGAAGCCTTTTTCCGCAGTGGGATTGATTTTATCTGCTTCGACAGCAGCGGCAATGGCAGCTTCGAGGCTAGGTTTTTCCGCTTTTTCCGCTTTTTGTGCTTGCTCTGCTTGAGTCGCAGCCGTTGCCGGTGCGGCCGCTGCAAGTGCGTCGGCGGCATGGGCAGTATGGCACAAGGGGGCCGTGACATACAGCATGGCGAGAAGCACAAGGGATACAAAAGAAAGCTTTTTCATGAAAACTCCTTTGTGAATGACGGCTATGAC
>CAYJGA010000185.1:1069-4628 GCA_964369255.1 uncultured Desulfovibrionaceae bacterium | reverse complement strand
TGTCGGGGGCGTCGATGAGGAGCATGGTGGGGGAGTGGATGCGCCATGTTTGAACAAAATTCTTTGTATCTTCTTGGATGACTTCCATGTCTGCGCCCATGCTGCGCGGTGAGACGTCCATGGGCAGGCGCACAAAGAAGAAGGCAGAGGCAGCGCCAAGGGCAAGAGTTGTCAGAAGTATGGGCAAGAGCGCAGGGCGGCGGCCTCTGTGCTGTGTATGTGAATTGTTGCGTGCGTGCGCTTTTTCAGGGGAAAAGGGCGCGTCAAAGCGAGGACAGAGGGGCAGAATATAGAGTGCCAGCAGGAGACCTACGCCGAGGGTGACAATGGCAAAGGCGGACAGTTGGCGCACCGCGGGGATGGCAGAAAAGAGGAGGAGGGCAAAGCCGGACGCATTGAGCAAAAAACCTTGGCAGAGGGGCGTGGTGAGGGCGTCGAAGACATTACTTTTATTTGTCTTGCTCCGCAGTCCAAAGTGCATGTGGACGGCGTAATCTTCTGCAATACCAAGAATGCTCATGCCAAAGCCCACAGCAAGGCCGGATACGACGCCAAAGAGCAAGTGAACCGTCCCAAAGGCCACACTCACAGCAAGGCAAGGGGTGAGAAAGAGCCATACCCCACCCCATGTGCGTATGAAATACATGTAGAGGGCGCCGATTCCCGCAAGGGAAAGCACGCTTATCCACAGGATGTCGGCGTTGATGGCATGGGTGTTGGCGACACTGTGGCGTATGCCGCCCATGACAGTGGCGCGTACACTGCTTGGCAGTGTTTCGAGTGCATACTCAATATTGTCCATTGTTTGGACTGCTAGTTCTGTGTCGTGTATGGAATGGCGCGGGTGCAGTGTGAGGAGGAGGTGGGCGCCGTCGGCGCTCACGGGAAAGCCGTGGAGCATGTCTGCTTTGAGCGTTGTCGGCGCCGCGGGCAGGAGGGGCAAGAGGAGTTCTCGAATGTTCAAGGGGTCGTGCCTGATCCATGCCATGGCCTCCGCTGTGGTGAAGCCGAGGAGGAGGGACTGGGCAGAACGCAAAGCACTTTCAAGCTGCGCCGATGTGAGGCGCTGCTCAAGGGCGCGCTCCATGTTTGCGTCAAAGAGCGAAGGCAAGAGGGTTAAGACGTCGTCGGGCGCGGGTACGCTGTGCGCGACAGAAGACGTCGCGCTTTGCGACGCAAAGAGCGTAGGGTCAAGACGTGTTTCCACTGTGCGCATGAGCGCCGCCATATCTTCGAGAGGCATGTCTACAGCGTGAAAGTCAATGTGTATGACTTGCGACAGACTTGCCATGTCCATGGCCTTGACCATGCTTTGCAGCGTCTTTGAACTGTCGGGGAAGAAGGCAGTGCTGCTTTTTTCCACGGGGAGTGTGGAGAGCGCCACAAGAAGGACTGCCCATAATATTCCAAGAACGCACAGGATTTTGACCCTGTACGGCTGTGCTCGTGTATAAAATGCGCGTGGAGAGAGTGGTATCATGGGAATGGTGTTCCGTCCGGAAAGGCTGTGGGGTAGGGGGTGTTAATGCCAATGTTTGCAAAGCGTAGGGTTATGCTGTCCCCTGTTTTTTCATGGAATTGCAAGGCTGTGATGGTAAAATCCTTTTTGTCGATGCACATGTTCATGGACGTGAAAAAGTGTGTGTCACGGGGGACGAGCTTGAGACATGGCTCATTTGTGTCCTGTGGGCTTATGTCCTGTGCGCCTGTGTTCTGCGTGGCTGTGACAATACTTATATGATAGTTTTCATGGAGTTTGTGCGGTTCAAAGACAAAATACTGGAGCATGTGCTCTATCATGGTGCTGAGGACAGCGCCTTCAGGGCCGTGTGCTTTTTTTAGCTTTGCGCGGTGTTCGAGCCACATCCAGCCTTGATGTTTTTGAAAGAGGATGCCGGAGGGAGCGGGTGTGAGGTATTCCCACAGGAGGGCGGGGGAGTTGTGAAAATTCTTTGTAAAAAAGAAGTGACCGGACGAGCGGAGGGGGGTTTGCAAAAATGACACACGTTTTTCTTGGACAAAGTCTGCGCGCAGGGTGTTGGCGGCGGCGGAGTGACGCGCCATATCTTGTAAAAGTGTGTCAAGGGAAGTTTGGGCATGGGCTGGATTGATCCAGATTGTGCCGCAGATTGTGCCGCAAAAAAGCAGGCCCAGCATCAAGAAGCCACGAAATACGCGTTGCATCTGCTTAGACCTCGCTCGCGCCAGACGCGCAAGCGTCTTGTGTATCGGACGCGCAAGCGTCTTGTGTATCGGACGCGCAAGCGTCTTGCGTATCAGGCGCAGAAGCGTCGGGCACAAATATCTTATATTGGCCTTCAAGCAGGCATACTTCGCCATGTTCCGCGTCCTCTTTCCATAATCGCCCTTCCACCACCATGATACTTTGCATCATGGTGACAAGACGCACGCGTGCGCGTAGGACATCGCCCACACACGCGTCGCCGTGAATCTTCATGGAGCGCATGGAGGCGAGGTAGCCGAAGCGCGCGGGATGTGTGACCCCATTGCCGGCGGCGAAGGACTGCGCCATGATTTCCATGAGGGCGACAGGCTCAAGACGCCCATTTTCTTTCAAAAAAAGACAATCCTCGGCGACGCGATATTCAGCGATGCAAAAGTCTTCGTCTGTAAGACTTGCGCCGATATTCACAATCTTGTCCAGCAAAAGCATAGGCTTACGATGCGGGACGCAGTGTTCTATGTGTGGGTATGATATTTTTTCTTGCATAAGAGACAGCTTGCATTCGAGTTAAAAAATCTTCTAAAAAACGCTGACAGTTGAGCGGCTTGTAAAGCCCCAAACCGGGCTTGCAATTCGATTAAAGGAACCTATCTTACACTCAAATTGAAAGTGCAATTTTTTAATCTCTCCATTCAAAAGCGCCGATTGTTTAGTTAAACAGATGGTTTTTTTGAAAGGGGGTTTGGGGGAAGACTTTTTTTTTCTAAAAAAAGTTTTCCCCCAAGAAAAAACTTAAAAATCCTCAACACCCTATTTCTTCCGTGCGGCTGTGGCAGCGAGTTCGATGTCGATATTCTCGCGCAGATTTTGAATCCAACCATTGTAATAGGGGTGAATTTCGCCGCCGGAGGCGCGCAGATTGTGGCTTGTTTTGTACTTGATTTGATAGGAGGTGGCGCTGTAGACGATGGTGACAGTGGCGCTGTGTGCGCGGATGTTGAGTGTGGCTTCGATTTTGCCGGGGGCGATTTCTTTTGGCACCCAATCGGTGCGTGGACATGCGGTGAGGATGGCGGCGCGCACTTCGTCTTGTGTCAGTGTTTTTGCTTGGTTGACACTGACTTGCGGATTGCTGATGGGGGCGCCTTGGCGGCAGCCTACGAGGGCAAAGGCTGCTACGAGGAGCATAAGGCAAAGAATGTTAAGTTGACGCATCATGAACCTCCGAATGATGGTTAAAGTGGTTGACATATGCAGTTCTTGCAGCACGCATAAGGGCGCGATGCGGTAAGCTTTCATGGGCAAAGTCTTGGGGGAAGAGCGGCGGCATCATGGCGAGGTGGAGCGTGTCCGGCTGAAATGATCTGCCTCCCA
>CAYJGA010000185.1:0-1059 GCA_964369255.1 uncultured Desulfovibrionaceae bacterium | reverse complement strand
CTACATGAAAGCGCCCGAGTTTTCCGTCGCGACTGCGTTGTCCTTCGGGGAAGATGACTACAGACACATTATCTTTTAAAAGCGCCTTGCAGCGTTGCTCCATGTCTTCCGGCGAGCATGCTTCTACATCAATATATTGGGCATAGCGCATCATGGGGGCAAAAAAGAACAGTTTTTTATAAGGCCACGACTTACTCAAAAATACAAAGTTTGGGGAATGCTGTGCGCCAAAAAGGAATAAGTCCAAAAATGATTGGTGGTTGGCAATGATGACGCAAGGCGTGTGCTTGTGTGCCTCGTTGGCATTGTGAATATTGATGGGCAGGACTGGGCGTAAAAGCTGCCACATGACACGCCCATAATAATAGATGGCCTGTCGCATGATATGCCTTCCGCGGGGGACGGGGAACAGCCCTGTCCAAAGGACAATACTCAAGCCCCACGGCAAGAAGAGGAGTGTCCAGCCGATGAAGACGGTAAAAATCCAAATGTTTGCCAAGCGCAGGAACATTTTATGCTTGAATGGTGCCTTTGTCTCGTAGAGCACAGATGAAGCCATGTATATCCCCGAGCGTTTGAATGTGAGTGAGAGGCTCCTTGTCTACCAACTTAAAATGAAAAGCCTTTTCAAGCACGATGACCATGTCAACAATGTCCAGACTGTCAAGGCCGAGGTCGTCGCGGATGTGCGCCTCTGGCACAAGCTGTTCTGCCTCAAGCTCAAACTCTTCCGCGAGGGCGTCATTGATGGTTTGTATGATGGTTGCGTTGTCCATAGAACACCTTATAAATCGTAAGAACGTGAAGAAAAATGTCTCGTTCGACACATGGGGGGAACATAGGCGTCTTGGCGCGAGAAGTCAAGAAGGAGAAAGAGTATGTTATTGCGATTTTATTTTGTGAAAGTTTTCCCCTTAAGAAAAAAGTCTTCCCCAAACCCTTTCAAAAAAAAAACAAATTTGAACGACCTGTGGATGAAAAAAAATTTTCAAAAAATCTGTTGACAGGTGCGCGCTCTTCCGATAGAACCTAACTCGTTCGTGGGCAGTTAGCTCAGCT
>CAYJGA010000184.1:0-4640 GCA_964369255.1 uncultured Desulfovibrionaceae bacterium | reverse complement strand
CCCCAAGAAAAAAACTTAAACAAAAAAAGCTTTCCCCCAAACCCCTTTCAAAAAAAACTTTTAGACGTGACAAGGCGCTAATGCGTGACCATTTCCTGAATGATGTCATTCAATTTATGCACAGTATCATCAAGTTCTTTGACTGCATTTTCAGCTACTTGCATGGCTTCTGCGGTGTCCTTTGTGATGGAGTTTATCACGCTTACGCCTTCACTCATGGAGGCGACGGTGCGCGTTTGTTCGTAGGATGCGCTCGCCATTTGGCTGATATTGTGTGCTGTGTCTTGAATCATAGCTTGAATGCGCTGCAATGCTTGCCCGGACTGTTGGGAGAAGTTTGTGGCGGTGGTCATAAGCTCCAGCGTTTTATTTGCGCCTTGCGTGGCGCCTGCGATCCCGCTCACAATGGAATTGATGCTTGCGTTGACTTCCTTTGTGGCATCTTGTGTTTTTTCTGCCAGCTTACGCACTTCGTCGGCGACGACGGCAAAGCCTCGCCCTGCCTCACCTGCACGGGCAGCTTCGATGGCGGCATTCAAAGCAAGGAGATTTGTTTGGTCGGCAATATCGGTGATGACGGATGTTATGCCTGTCACTTTGGCAGCTTGGGTGCCAAGGGTTGACATATCATGAGCAAGGCTTTGCACTTGCCCCATGACACTTTCGATGCAAAGAACAACGTCCTTCACAACATCTCTGCCAGTCTCTGCTTCGTCGCATGCGCGTGTTGCTAGCTCTGAGGAATGGGTCGCCTTTTCTGTGACATCGTTCGACGTCGCCTGCATTTGCGCGCAGGCCACCACAGAGCTTTGCGTTTGCTCAAGAATACTTACGGCTGCCGCGTGGGCTGCGCTGACTTGTGCTGCCAAGAGCGTCGAACTTTCTGCCACGGCGTCTGAAATGTCTTCGGCGGCATCGGCACTTTTCCCAATGCGGACATTTTGCATCTCCAACTTGTCTTGTTGCATGCGGATGGTGGTGATGTCTACACCAAGGGCAAAGGCGCCGATAAGTTTTTTGTCCAAGTCAAACAATGTTGTGGATGTGATGAGGAAGTGCTTTTGCTCGCCGCGCAGGTTGACAAAGGATAATGGGTGTTCCACGAGGGAGGTGCCAGAACCTACCACCTTGGCAAGAAGGCCGTCTTTCAGGCCAACTTTCGATGTAAACTCGTCGAGTTTTATGCCTACGCATTCTTCGGGTTTTATGTCGCTCCCAAAGCTTTCCAGTATGGCTTTGTTACATGCTGTCACGCGCGTATGCGTGTCGATGACCAAGAAGGGAATGGGAATGCCGGACAGGATACTCTTTGAAAAGCCCATTTCTGTTTTGATATTTGCAAGCATGACGGTGAGGTTCTTGCTGAGTGTGGCAAGCTCATCGTTGCCCTTGACTGTAAAGTCTGCATCAAGATTGCCTTCGGTGACACTTGTGCTCGCATCGCGAAGTGTTCGTAAACGTTCGACAATGACATGTCGAATGAATAAGCGCAAAAATATGACCATAAGAACAAGAGCTACTATGCCCATGGCCATGGTTTGATATGTGGCGCTGTTTAGGTCTGCGATAATAGGCGTCACATCCTTTATAATGGTAAATTGCCCTAATATATCCCTTGAAGACCCATGGCAGTGATAACACTCCTTCGCGTTTTCAATGCTGCTCACTTGTGAAAAGTACCACTTATCTTCATATTCCACCAAGCAAGATAAGCTCAGTTTTTCTTTGAGCGCGCGTCCCGCTTGAGTAATGACTGCCGGTGGCAACTGTGTGTAGCGCATGGGTTGTTCTTCGCTCTGTGTGTGCGTTGAATATGTCACTTTGTCAAGAAAACTTGACATATACATGCTCACATTTGGATACTTGCGCCCAAGCATCTCAAATTCGTGACGCGTTCCTTCGTCATCTCCCTTCATCATGGGGCTGTATACGATAGTTTTGATAAGCTCTGCGGAAGCAAGCGCGGCCTGTTCCATTTGAAATTTCGCCCGCTGTCTGCTGTCATAGTTTATCCATGCAAGCGCGATACTCAAAACAACAATCATCATAATCACAAGAAGCAGAGCAAACCTGCGCCCTATATATTTACTTTTTGATAACATAACCTTCCTCGTGCATTCTTGTCTTAATGTCCGCCGGCATGTATTTTGCCGTCATATTTGATACGTTTCACTCGCGTGTCGTCGTGGCATTTCTGGCATACATCGCTGCTTGGCTTGACAGTCAAGCTGTCGGTTGTTTGTTCGATGGTGTGCAAGTAGCCCATGCCATGGCACGACTCGCAACCCACTATGCCAAGATGGGGCGTCGTTTCAAAGCTGACAAAGCCGCTGGCCTCTCCGTTGCCCGTGGTGTGGCATTCAAAACACGCACGAAACTCTGCATCTGTGAGCTTTTCGCGCATGGTCAAGATGCTTTCGTCACTGTGTGCCTTGGCGGCGTTTTTCCGAAAGTTTGCAACAATATCCTCGTGACAATCGGCGCAGGCATCCACGCCCACATATTTGTTCTGGGTGGCAGCAGTATCCGCCCCTTGCACGCTGGCAATGGGCAAGACGAAAAAAGAAAGGCAAAGACACAAAAACAGCGCCCCGCAACAAAGGGCGGGGCATTTTCCGCGGAGAATGAACATAGTAAAACCTTCTTCGACAATGCCATAATACTCTGTAAATATTATGTTTTTCGGTGAATAAGAAGACGATGTGAAAAACAGCACATACACTACAGAATTGAATGTACACGAAGAGTATAGCATTATCCACATTTTTTTTTAGGATGGCGTTGTTTTGTGGACGGTGTTCTCCGTCTGTTTTTTTGAATGGCCTGTAAGTGCAGTCTTTTCAATGATTTGTTGCGTGTGTGGAGGGGGGTATGGACCTACTCGTAGCAATGATTGAGCCACTCTTGCAGTTCGTGGAAGAGGCGTGCCACATGGAAGCCGTCAATGAAGGCGTGATTTGCGTGGATTGCGAAGGGGAGGCGTGTTGTATGGTCTTCGTGCGTGTACTTGCCCAATGTAAACATGGGCGCAAATTCTTTCACCTTATTGCGCCCATACATGCTGACATTGGAAAAAGGAAGCCACGGCGCGTTGGAAATATGATAGAAGTTTTTTATGCTTAATTCCTTCATTTCAAAAGGCTTATGTGCATAGGTCTCCATGTCGTGCGTGTAGCGCTGCAAAAAGACGCTGTAATCTTCATGAAATTCTGTCCATAGTAGGGTGATAAGCTCGTGTTCCGGATGGAAAACTGTATAGCAAGGATGGATGACGTCGTAATAGCCGGGTTCGTCCTGCGCATTTATTCCGGCCTTAAACTCCTTGTGAGCATTTAAGATGCCTGTGAGGCCGTGCAAAATTTTGGGGAAGAACTTCTCTCCGCGCGCCTTCGACTCTCTTAGAAAGGCTGTTATATCAAAGTGATGCGTGATGCTAAAGGAGAGTGGGTCGTTTTCTGTGAAAACGGTGTACAAACGCTTTCTTTCCCATGTGTCCATATCAATCTTTGTAAACATTTTGTATCCTTATGAAGTACATGAGATTATCTGCTCCCAAAAATATCTGTCCCCACACGGACAAGGGTGGCACCCTCAAGGATGGCGGCCTCAAGGTCACCGGACATGCCCATGGAAAGATGGGGGAGGGGAAGATGAAGGGTGTGGCGAAGTGTGTTGCGCAATTCGTAGAGCTGGGCGAACCATGGTCGCGCGGCAAGGCCTGCGTCAAAAACAGGAGGCAGACACATAAGCCCTTGCAGTTCAAGGTTTGGGCATTGGGCAACATGCTCGGCGAGGGGAAGCAAGTCCTTCGTGGGAATGCCGGATTTCTGCGCTTCGTCGCCCACATTGACTTGAATGAGAACAATTTGCTGTATACCCTGCTGTGCGGCGGTTTTTTGGAGGGCATTGGCGAGCTTTATGGAGTCGAGGCTGTGGATGTAATGAAAACGCCCGACGACATCCTTCGCTTTTCGGCTTTGAATATGCCCTGTGAAATGCCATCGAAGTAGGGGAGTGCCCGCAGGACATTGGGGTGGCTGGGGCTGAAGGGAAACATGCCTGAGTGCGAGCTGGTCACGAGCGGCCTGCTTTTCAAGGGCGGCTTGCTTTTCGAGAGCGGCCTGCTTTTCAAGAGCTTCTTGGACGTAGTTTTCGCCAAAGTCTCTGTGCCCACAGAGGGCGGCGGCGTGTATGGCTTCTGTGGGTTGAAACTTGCTGATAGCCACAAGGCGCACGTCGTCCGAAGCATGTGCAAGGCGTCCTGCTGTGCGCATGGCGTCCTGCATTCTTTGGTGGATGGCGTGCAAATTGCGCTGTATTGTATCGTGTGATATGATTTTCGTCATAGTCTGTTCTGTGTTCATGGCATTCTAATTGTATGAACCATTCTCAAGAGTACTTGCCAAATACTCTTGAGAGTGTGCCACAGCTTCAAATAAGGCAAGGATGACTTGTGAGTTGTTTTTCATTCAAACGCGCAGAGTGTCTAGGGGCTGTTTCTAAATAAATTTTTTTGTTTTTTGCTGCATCGCTTCAGAGGTTAAACGGATTATTGCATATAAAAAAACAAAACATCTTTTCCCTTTTTCATTCGTAAGCGCCGATTGTTTAGCTAAACAGATGGTTTTTTTGAAGGGGGG
>CAYJGA010000183.1:0-4655 GCA_964369255.1 uncultured Desulfovibrionaceae bacterium | reverse complement strand
TGGTGCCAAGGTCACCGGAGTGGAGCCAGCCGTCTTCGGTGATGGCTTCGGCGGTTTCCTTGGGCATGTTGTAATAGCCCTTCATGACATTGTAACCGCGACACATGATTTCGCCCACTTCGCCGTGGGGCACCTCTTCGCAGGTGTCAGGGTCGGCGACCTTCACTTCAATGCCGGGCATGGCGCAACCCACTGTGGCGCAGCGAACATCAAGAGGGTCGCTCACGTCAGATTGGGTCATGACAGGAGAGGCCTCGGTGAGGCCATAACAAATGGTTATTTCCTTCATGCACATGTCTTCTGTGACGCGGCGCATAAGCGGTTCGGGGCAGACGGAGCCGGCCATAATACCTGTGCGCAGGGAGGACATGTCGAAGCGGCTGAACATTTTATGTTCCAGCGCGGCGAGGAACATGGTGGGTACGCCGTAGACAGCTGTACATTTTTCGCTGTCGATGGCTTCGAGCATGTAGACCGGGTTAAAACCTTCGAGGATGACCATGGTTGTTCCGTGGTTCACGCAGGCGGACACGCCAAGCACACAGCCAAAGCAGTGGAACAGGGGCACAGGCAAGCACAGGCGGTCTTTTTCTGTGAAATGCTGGTGAGCACCAATCCAGTAGCCGTTGAGACCCACACCCACATGGGTGAGCATGACACCCTTTGGAAAGCCTGTGGTTCCGGATGTATACTGCATATTGATAACATCCCAAGGGTCAAGCTCTGCTTGACGGGCGGCGTATTCTTCGTCGGTCACCATGACGGACATGGAGCGCAGCTCGGGAATGGAATACATGCCGCGATACTTTTCGTGTCCGAGGAAGAAAATCCTGCGTAAATTGGGAAATTCCTTGCACTTGAGATTGTCGCGCGTTTGGGTGCGCAATTCCGGCGCCACGCTGTAGAGGGTTTGGATGAAGTCGTGATCGCGTACATTGTCGATGATGAAAATATTTTCACATTCGGAATGCTTGAGTAGGTAGCGCAATTCGTGTTCACGATAATTTGTATTCACTGTGAGGAGAATGGCGCCGATTTTTGCGGTGGCAAATTGCAGCGCCACCCAATAGGGCACATTTGTCGCCCAAATGGCGACTTTTTCGCCCTTTTTTATGCCAAGCGCCATGAGTCCCTTGGCGAGGGCGTCGACAGTCTCGCCGAATTGGCGCCATGTTTGACGATAGCCGCGATCTACGTAGACGACGGCGTCATTGTCGGGAAAGCGAGCGATGGTTTCGTCCAGAATTTGTCCAAGTGTGCGTTCTTGAAGGACAAATTGTTTTTGTCTCTCTGCTACTTTATTTTTCATGCTGTGCTCTTTATGGAACCTTTCTGTGGCATATTAAGGATGATAGATTACGGCTAATATTTCTGCGGGGGCGTCGCCATGCGCTCCCACAAAGTGGGGAACGATGGAATTGTAATAGATGGTTTCCCCTTCCTTCAGAATATGCGTTTCGCGTCCGTATACCACGAGCAGCTCACCCTTGAGAACGAGCATAAATTCTTCGCCTTGATGGGAGGATGTTTTGCGCTCTTCGTTGGTGTCGGGCATGATTTTAATATGGAACGGTTCCATGTTGCGATCGCTCTTACCCTTGCCGAGGGCGTGATACATGAAGCTTGTGTTGCTTGTGCGGCTCTTGTGCATGGCAAGGTCGGGGGAAGCATTTTGGAGGCTTGAGATGATGGGGTCGCGGGTGATTTCATCATCCATAAAGGTGCCAAGACGCACACCTAATGCCATGGCAATTTTTTGCAAAGGGCCGATGCTTGGGTAAACATTTTCTTCTTCAAGGGCTGTTAGAAACTCTTGGCTGAGGCCTGTATGCTCGCTGAGAGTTTCAATATCAATCTTGCGCTCTTCACGAAAAGCCTTAATTCTTTTACCCAATTTCTGTTCGACAGTCATACACACTCCTGTGATTCATAAAAAAACTGTATACAAATTTTTAAGCCAAGTTTCCCCTTAACAAAATGCGGCTCAAGACGCAAGAAAAGAAATTCCTCACAAGTGTCTTTGTGCTTAGTGGATTTGCCGAAAAAAAATGTCAAAAAAGCTGTAAAAGCGAGAGATGATTATTTGTGTTTTTTATCACTTGCCAAAGGGGGTGAGGTATGCTATTTCTCCAACACATTGTTGAGTAGAAGGTATGCAAAAGAACATGATGTGATTGAGGGCATGTGTCAGTATGGACTGGCATGCGTGGTATATTATAACGGATGACTCTATACCGCAACATTCCCCAAAATCTTTTATTTTTTTGCAGTGAACACAAGGTGTACATGAGCGGCGTAGCCGTCATACACGCCAGTGATTTTTCAAACCGTTCCCCTTACGTGGAGGTACTTTATGTCCCAGCAAGAGTCTGGCGTTGTCATTGACCGAGCGCAATCATCTTGGTCGGATTTATGGACTAAAGAAGATTACTGGGCCATCTGGCTCGGCCTCGCTTTTTGTTTTCTCGCCCTTTGTCTTTATGTTTTGCCCTTTAGCGACGTAAACAAAGAAACAGCATTGGCAAAAATTAAGGCCGCCGATGCCATCATGGAAGCAGAAGCTAAGAAGTCGCCCTTCAAGACTGTCGCATACTATGAAGCAGAAGCGTCTAAGAAGGTCAAATTTCTCCCCACAGATTTCGGCGCCAACCTCAAAGGCATGCTGCAAGGCCCCGGTGGCTGGAGTAACAATCCCCTGCAAGCCTTTGTGCTGACAGAGGCCGCGGTCAAGGCACATAAGGAAAAGGCGCAGCCTGCTATTGAGAAATCCAAGAGCATTGCCGCTGCTGCCAAGGCGAAGGCTTTAGAAGCCGAGCAAGCCGCTGCCGCTGCTCTTTACAAGGACGACCAGCTCAATATCGCCGCCGACAAGGCTGTGGACGAGTGGCGCGTCGCTGCAAAAGCTGCCTCAGACACAGCAAAAAAAGGTAGCCCAAAACCCTTTAATATTCTTACAACTCTCCCCATTGCCATGGTCTTCTTGACCATCATATTCAGCATTGGTATCTTCTTCATGGGTCAAAGCGTACCGCGTTTTGCCTTAGGCTTTATCGGCCTGTTCGCCTTCACCCTCTTTGCGCTCACCATGGGCAAGCAATCGTGGATGAGATACTATGGCATTGGTTCCGAAGCATGGGCCATCATCCTTGGTATGCTCGTGGCAAACACCATAGGGACTCCCAAGTGGATGAAGCCCGCCTTGCAGGTGGAGTACTTCATCAAGACGGGTCTCGTGCTTCTTGGCGCAGAAATCCTCATGGATAAAATCATCGCCATCGGCATTCCCGGCATCTTCGTAGCATGGGTTGTCACGCCTATCGTTCTTATTACTACCTATATTTTCGGTCAAAAAGTTCTGAAAATACCTTCAAAGACACTGAACATCACCATTTCTGCGGACATGTCCGTGTGTGGTACTTCCGCCGCTATTGCCACCGCCGCTGCGTGTCGTGCGAAAAAAGAAGAACTCACCCTTGCTGTGGGTATCTCCTTGCTCTTCACAGCCATCATGATGGTGGTTATGCCTGTTGTTATTGATAGGCTTGGCTTGCCTCCTGTTCTTGGCGGCGCATGGATCGGTGGTACCATCGACTCCACAGGCGCTGTGGCAGCTGCCGGCCTCTTGCTTGGCCCCAAGGCTATGTATGTGGCTGCTGTTATTAAGATGATTCAAAACGTCCTTATCGGCGTCACCGCCTTTGGTGTTGCTGTGTACTGGGTCACGCGAGTCGAGCGTACTGAAGGCGCGCAAGTGGGCGTCATGGAAATTTGGCACCGCTTCCCCAAGTTCGTTTTGGGCTTCTTGTTCGCTTCTATCGTCTTCTCGTACTTCTCAGGTCAGCTTGGCACGGAAATGAGCGAAGGCCTCATCTCCGCAGGCGCCATCAAGAGCCTCACCTCGCCCTTGCGCGGTTGGTGCTTTAGCTTGTCCTTTGCTGCCATTGGTCTTGCCACAAACTTCCGCGAGCTTGCTCACTACTTCAAAGGCGGCAAGCCCCTTATCTTGTATGTGTGCGGTCAAAGCTTCAACTTGGCTCTGACATTGGCCATGGCCTATCTCATGTTCTATGTGGTCTTCCCACACATCACTGCAAGCATCTAATGAAGTGATGGGTTAAAAATAACTGTGGGGGAAAACTTTTTTAGAAAAAAGTTTTCCCCCATATTATAACCCTCAAGGCCGATTGTAAAAGATTCTGTGAAGACATTCCTTTCTGTCATATCCTCTTTCATTGGACATAATCATGAATAAAATGCGCGGTTATATACAGCTTATTTCCATCAGCGTCGCCCTTTGGTTCTTTATTTGGCATGTGACGCCCGTCATTGTGGCAAATGTTCCGCTCATCGCACAATTTGGCGACATCGCCGAAGAATATGGCATCACCCCAAGCGCTCTTTATTATACAGATGTCCACCTTGTGGTGGAAGCAGAACGACGCACCCGCGACGCCGTGCGCTATGCGCACTACAGGGACGCTGTCGAGGCAACAGAGGCGGTAAAGCCCTGATTTTATGGGGTGTCCTCATTTACTCTTCACATCCAAAAAAGCACTTGCAAGTATTCGTAAAAACATACAAAATGTTAAATCAACAACGGTGATAGTTGTTTTTTTTGTACATAAAATTCACCTAAAATACTGTTTGTAACAGGG
>CAYJGA010000182.1:0-4701 GCA_964369255.1 uncultured Desulfovibrionaceae bacterium | reverse complement strand
CTTTCATGAAGAGATACGGGAGTTTGACACTTTGTGCGCAAAAAAAATGCCTTGCTCCATACGCGAGACAAAGCTTTCAATAAGAGCTGCATGGCGCTTTTAATATTTTTTGATTGTGAGCTTTTATCGCCAGCACAGAGGAGGAGTACAATATTCCCACATTGTAAAGTATAGTATACTCTATGACCCTTTCCTACATCGATGCGGAGTTCACAAAGATTTTCAGCCAATTGCTCGTGGTCGCCAAAGTTGCCAAGTTTCAGCCTGTCAATTCTCATCAAAATCCGCACATGCGCTCTAAGGTCACGCATAGAGTCAAGGTGCTCTTGCACATAATCTTTGCCCTGAGCGTCAATATAGTGTTTAACGCGTACACGTTTTGCATGGCAGAAAGCAACCTTTATGCTACTCTTTATCAAGAAGCATAGCAGCAGCTTTCATGCCTTCAGGGCTGAGGTGTGCATAGCGCTGTGTCATGATGGTAGTTTTATGCCCCATGAGGCCAGCCAAGGTATGCAAAGGGACGCCCTTTTGGGCAAGCCAGCTCGCGAAGGTGTGGCGTAATGTGTGGAAAACTACTTTATCGCGGTGGTCGGTAACGCCGTCATTAAGCCCGATTTCTGCCACTGCTTTGGGGAAGACTTTGCTTGTCTCGTCACGCACGTTACCAATACGGCTTGGAAAGACAAGTGGGCTGTCAGTGTTGTTTATTGCACGTCTTTCAAGCATGACCTTGACCCTTGAAGTAAGCCACGCAATACCACTTTCCTTGTTCTTTCTGTCGCGTACATGGAGAAAGCCTTCCTCAAAATTGATGTCGCTCCACTCAAGTTTGAAGATTTCACCTGCCCTAAGTCCGCAAAACAAGCTTAAAAGTGATTGGTCATGCAAATCTTGAGAGCGTTTTTCCAATGCCTCCAAAAGTCGATCGGCTTCGTCACGGGTAAGAAAGCGCATGCGCCGATTGTCTACCACGGGGGCTTTCACGCGCTTGGCAGGATATGGGACCTTGGTGAGGTCACGGCTGAGGGCATAATTCCAGACTTGTCGAATAACGGCAAATGTATAGCGGATGGTTGCAGCGGAAAGAGCTTTGCCCGTGCGCTCTGATTTTTTCTCCATCAGTTGACTGAGAAAATCATCCATCATTTTGGGGTTGATTGCCTGCAAGGGCGTATTACCAAAAAAAGGCGTAATATGTAAACGCATAAGGCGCTTTTCAGAGTTAATAGCACTTTGACTCTTGGTAAGTTGCGCAGACATATAGCCATTGTCAAAAATATGCTGCAAAGAAAGCTGTGCTTCTTGCTCTTTGATGTCGCGCTCTTGCTTGGCATTACTACGCTTTTCTTTTAGGGTAATGGGGCCAGTGCCTGTCTTTTTGGCTATGCGTAACTCAGCAAGGGTAGTACGAGCTTTTTCCAGTGTCCACCCTTCAGAGGCCCACCCAAGACCCTCTTCATAGCTCTTGCCGTCTACCTTGTAACGCAAGGCATAGTAGATATCTGGACGCATGCGATGCTTGCGTGTAAGGTGTTCATACTTGCGAATACCTCTTTCAACAGTAACCCAAGATGTGTGATTTCTTTTAGCTTTTTCTGACATATCTCTCCCACCTCTCTCCCACCTTTTGCAGTGACGAGACGTAATTTTGAATGAACTAAGATGAAAGATAAATATGCATAAATTGCTATTTTGTCAAGACTAATGTATGTATTGTGATATGATGTGAATTAAGGTGAAGAATCCGTAAAGCGACTGTTAATCACTAGGTTCGCGGTTCAAGTCCGTGCTGGGGAGCCAGAAAGTTCAAGGGTTTACGATGCAAGTCGTAAACCCTTTTTCTTGTACTGCCTCATTCTATGCTTCCTTTTCCAATGAAAGCTTGTGATGCATCTTGAAGGAGTATGAAGGGACGCGCATTCAACTCGAAAGTGCAACTATCTAGGGCTTGACCTTTGCGGCGCGGCGTCGTACTTTATGCGAAGCGCGGTTCGCTCTTTTTAGAGTGTGTCCGGTGCCAATATTTTTTTTGAGGTATGTATGAAAAAAGTTTTCCTTCCCTTCTGCCTTGTGCTCACTGTAGCCTTGTTACTTATGAGCACGCGTGCCATGGCGTCCGAACAAAAGGCACCCGAGGTGGCCGAGCAGTATGTAGAATATTTGCTTACCAGTAATATTAACGGCTTAAATTCCATACTGGCAGAAAGCTTTGTGTATGTTGCAGGCAATGGATATTTGATGGATAAGCCGGCCTTTGTGAGCTTGTTTAAGCAAAGAAAAATCCATATCAAGCATATGACCATGATAGACCCTATCCTTACAAAGTATGGTCATGTCACAGTGATTACATGCGACATGATTTATCAGGGCACATTGCATATCACTGAACCTACGAGCTTGCAGCGTGTGAGCATTGTCATAGAGGATGGCGAAGATGGCGAAAAAATCGTCCTCTATCAAGCGACCCCTGTGCATAAGGACGCCGTGCTTGACGAGGCCGAAGCAAAAATCATCCAAAGTTTTCAAGATGGTTCGTGGAAGGCACAGTAGGTATTGTACATAAAAACATGCGCTTAAGGGAGGTTCTTTTTTTGAATCTCCCTTTTTTATATAAAAATGATATTTTCTTTCAAGTAGACATGTTCTAGAATATAACTATAGAGTGTGGGGCATGGCGGGATGATCTAGTTTTTTTTATGAAACTGACCGTTTTTTGGCAGTTTTTCGCAAAAAAAAATAGAAAATGGCGTCACACAAGTGCATTTTTCAAAAACTCCTTATATATAAATAGATTGCAGACTTTTTCTAAATTTTCCTTATATTCCTCATAATATATCATTTTTTCTTTTGTTGCTCCCTGCCTTGTTCTATATTACTGTGTTACATGTTTCGGTGGCCTTTGGGTGTTTTTGATAAGGATACAGGAATGAAAAAAAATATACTCTATGGTGCAGCGATTTGTGCGTGGTTGCTTCTTTTATGGCCTTATCCTGTCACGACGCTCTTGGCGGGAAGTGTTGCGTGCGCCTTTTTGCCCTTATACAGACGGGTGCTGACACGCTTTCCCGGAGGCAAGGGGATTGCGCTGTACAGTGTGGGCTTTGTGCTTTCCATACTCCTCCCCATCGCATTGCTCATTCGTCTCGTGGCACCACAGGCGGCGGCGGGCTTGAATATGCTCAAGGTTTTACGTGAAAATAACTTTCAATTGCCACCCCATTGGATAGAATTTGGCACAACGATACGAGAAGAGCTTTCCGTTATACCGGGCATGGATGGCATTTTTGACGAAATTACACAGAATATCGACAGTATACTTTCCAGCATGTTGACACATTTTATTGAAGGGAGCCTCGGTTTTTTGGGGAGCACCATGAACGCCTTGTGGCTGGCTATCCTCTTTGCTTCCTTGAGCATTCTTTGCAGTGTCTATGCTGGGCGCATCTTCCTTTTGACATCGTCCGTACTGCATCTTTCTGAATTGATGCTGGGGCGTTTTGTCGAGGCCATTCGCGGCGCACTACGAGGCGTACTCTTGGGCGTCATGATGATTGCTTTGTGTCAGGGGATTTTGTGTGGCATCGGATTTGCCATGGCCGGAATCAAACAGCCGGCATTTTGGGGTTTGTTGGCGACGCTTGTGGCACCTATTCCTGTCATAGGCACAGCGATTGTATGGTTCCCTTTGTGCCTTATGCTCTGGTTTACAGGGGCGACATTTGACGCAGTGGGCTTGTTTTTATGGGGCATGGTGGCTGTTGGTGGCATTGATAACATATTGCGCCCATTTTTCTTACAAAAGAACATTAAAGCTCCGTTTATAATACTTATTTTGTCAATTTTATGTGGGATGGCATCGTTTGGCCCCGTGGGGATTTTGATAGGCCCGGTGCTTGTGACCTTTGCTATGCAGGCTGCTTCCGAAGCAGATACTTTGAGCACGTTTAACCGAGAGGGAAAAGAATCGTGAAGAATCTTCGCCGTCTATCCGGCTTTCACTATTGTGGCATGATTTTAACCATTTGCCTTGTTTTATTGTCATCTAATGCCTTTGCAGAGTTGACATCGCGCTCTGCCATCTTGATGAATATGTCCACGGGACGCATACTGTACAAGCACAATCCTTACGAGCTTATCCCTCCCGCATCCCTTACGAAGGTACTGAGCATGTATGTGGCACTCGACCTTGTCAAAGCGGAAAGGCTTTCGTTGACAAGTACAGCAACGGTGAGCCCTGAAGCAGCAGCGACAGACGGCTCAAAGATGCTCTTGCGTCGGGGCGAGAACATAACAGTAGACAAGCTACTCATGGGCATGGCCGTGGCTTCGGGCAACAATGCCTCCTTGGCCATGGCGCAGCATGTGACAAAATCAAGCGCTGCCTTTGTTTCGTTGATGAACAAGAAGGTTAAACAGCTTGGCTTGCGCAATACGACATTTAAGAACCCACATGGCCTGCCTGCTGCGGGTCAGTTTACAACTGCGACGGACATGCTAAAGATGGCGCGCAGTTATTTGCGTGCGCACCCGGACGCCATGCGCTACCACAACACGCAACGCTTCACACATAATGGTAAATTGCACCGCAATACCAATAAATTGCTCGGCAAGGTGGATGGTGTGAATGGATTGAAAACGGGCTGGACAATTGCCTCCGGGCATAATTTAATATTTACAGCGAAACGCGGCGACGTCCAT
>CAYJGA010000181.1:2790-4703 GCA_964369255.1 uncultured Desulfovibrionaceae bacterium | reverse complement strand
ATTTGTACTATAACGAAAAAAGTAATCCTTCCTCTTTCCTTCAATTATAAAATTTATGAATTTCTTGGTGACCATGGAGAGGTGGGTATACCCGACCCCATTCCGAACTCGGTAGTCAAGCGCCTCATCGCCGATGATACTGCATTCTTTAGTGTGGGAAAGTAGGCCGTTGCCAAGATTTTTTGTAAAGCCCCTTGCTGCTTATAAGCGCGAGGGGCTTTTTTTTTGCTTGACTTTGATTTTGGTATTTTGTATACAGAATACATGACAGCAGCGAAGTTCATGCTGAGGTGTAGAGAGTAAGAAAAATTTAAGAAGATAAAAAAGGAAAAGCGCATATGTTTGACAAGAATTTGGGTACGGATGGATATTTTGGGCAATACGGGGGGCAGTTCATACCAGACATTTTAAAAGGTGTCATGAAAGAGGTGGAGGAGGCATTCTTAAAATATAAGGACGACCCCGACTTTTTGGCAGAGCGCCAGCATTACATGCAGCATTATCAAGGAAGGGAGACGCCCATATTTTTTTGTGAGCGTTTGACGCGCTTGTGCGTTCCAGCTCAGGACACCACAAAGGGGGCGCAAATTTTCTTGAAGCGAGAAGACTTGAACCACCTTGGGGCGCATAAGGTGAACAACACTGTCGGCCAAATCCTTCTTGCGCGCCGCATGGGGAAGAAGCGCATCATTGCGGAAACGGGCGCAGGGCAGCATGGCGTGGCGACGGCAGCCACGGCAGCTTTGATGGGTATGGAGTGTACAGTTTATATGGGGAAAAAAGATATTGAGCGTCAAAGGCTCAATGTTTTTCGCATGGAAATGATGGGAGCTAAGGTTGTTGCCGCGACGGCGGGCTATCAGGGCTTGAAAGAGGCTGTGGATATGGCTATCGGCGACCTTGTGGAGCATGCTGACAATACTTTTTACTTGCTCGGCTCGGCTGTAGGGCCTCATCCGTATCCGCTCATGGTGGGTTCATTTCAAGCCATTGTGAGCGAAGAATCACGCCGGCAAATGCTTGAAGTCACAGGAAGCCTTCCCTCGGCTGTTATCGCTTGTGTCGGTGGTGGTTCCAACGCTGTGGGTGCCTTTACCCACTATCTCAACGATACGGAGGTGCGTCTTGTGGCAGTGGAGCCAGGCGGCACAGGCAATGCTTACGGGCAGCACGCCGCGTCCTTGTCCTTGGGGCAACCAGCTGTTATCCATGGGTACAAAGCTTATGTCCTCAGCGATGAAGATGGAGAACCAGCGCAAGTCCATTCTGTTTCCGCTGGCTTGGATTACCCCGGAGTGAGTCCATTTCTTTCGTATTTGAAAGATATGGGGCGCCTTGAATGTCTCGTTGCTACGGATAAGGAAGCGCTTGATGCCTTCTTCCTGTTATCGCGTACAGAGGGAATTTTGCCGGCTTTGGAATCTGCGCATGCGCTCGCTGCGGCTTTGAAGCTTGCGCCTACCCTTTCCAATAAGGAGACGCTTCTCGTCAATCTTTCCGGGCGCGGTGACAAAGATGTGGCGCAAGTAGAGAATATGGTGGCACAAGGTTTGTATACCATACCAGAATAGTCGATTTTCGGAAGCACTGATTTATATGAAAAAATCAGTGCTTCCTGCTCTTATTTCATGACAGAAACACTTTCCACATCAAACTGGTTGTGCAAGGCCATTTCATAATCAAGCTTCCCGCAGATGCGCACGCGCGTATGCTCGTTGATGCTTGCATCGCCAAAGAGCGCTTCGTTGATTGTGAGGCGCATGACGCCTGTTTTGTCTTGGAAAGTGTAGCGATTTTTTCGACCGGGTATTTTATCAATGAGGTATCCTTCCATGCACGCCGGTTCATAGCCTTCGGCGTGTGTGACTTGACGCACATTTGATGTCATCCCCACTGAGTCAGTGTACGCCGCA
>CAYJGA010000181.1:0-2780 GCA_964369255.1 uncultured Desulfovibrionaceae bacterium | reverse complement strand
CGTGGCGAGCAGAACGCTCAAACAGAGTGATAATAGATATTTCATAGGTAATCCTCGTATATTTAATTGAAGTGCCTTTGCGACACTTCTTTCTCAATAACACAAGCAGGCGGGGATTGGGAGAAATTTTTGAAACATTTGCGATAAAAAAAGGAAGCATTTCTTTGCAGAAATGCTTCCCTGAATGCATAAGCACGTGTAGCGCGGCTTTTACTGTGAAGCGGCAAGGCGGCGTATGCGCACTTGACGCAACTCCTTACGGGTTATGAGCATAAGCTTTTCTTGGCGCAGATTGTGTATGTCGCCTGCGTGAAAAATTCCGGCCGCGGGGTCTTCTGCGGCAAGAAGTGTGCGCAGGGCTGCGTCGTTTTCATCAAGCAAGTTATCAATTATTGCTATCTCCGCTTCCAGTTCCGTCTTGGTCTGCGGCAATAATGCGTCGTCGGACAGGTTTGTCATGTTCTGGCTCCGTTACTTTAGGTTTGACGTCGGCAGGACAGGGCAAGGCATTATAGACCTGCCAGAAATGAGGATAAAGGCTTGTCATGATTCCGGGGTTAGCAAGTTTAATGTGTTGTCGTGCAAAGGCGCATAAGGCAAAGGCCATAGCCCACGCGGGGTTTGGCGCTGTCCATATAGCAGGGCCGTCGTCTTGGATGACATAGCGCGGCTCAGGTGCATATGATGCACCATATGGCGCTCCATACGAGCCTCTGGCACTGCCACTATCAGCAGCCCTTTCGCCGTGGCTATTATCGCCAGAGCTACGCTCGTCATAACTACGATTGTCATAGCTGCGACTGTCATAGCTGCGCTCGTCATGGTCACGCTCGTCATGGTCACGCCCGTCATGGTCACGCTCGTTATGGCCACTTTCTTCGCCTCTGTCAAAGCGTGCGTACTCTCTTGGCTCGTCATAAACAGGCACTTTTTTAGGGATAGGTACACGATGCTTGAGAATGCCATCCTCAATAATCTCAAAATTGAAATGTTGCAAGAATTGAATGACACTCTCAGGCGCTGCTTCGAGGATGCTCTGCGGAATACGACACTGTTTTTGTCCATGAAAGGCAGGAATAAGCGTACAGGCGACCACGAGGGGTAAAAAGCGCATGTCGACTTCGCCATCATCCCATATAGCGCTCATATCAATGGATTTCTCCGTAGGCGCGCCGCCGGCTTTTGCAACGACTGAAGAGGCGTTTAACTCAATGTATAAACCACATTGCGCAAGTGTTGCCCCTAAACGCTTGGAGATGGGACATTTTGGCCAGACACCTTCAAGCTCCACACGTCCGCCCAGAGAAGTCGGTTGCGAGGCAGCAAAAGGCCATGCGAGAATGTAGGGTACAAGGGATAAATCCATGCCCACTTGAGGCGCCGCAGGTGTGACAATGGCGCTTGGCTTAAAGTGAACCAGTGCACCCTCTTGGCGCACTTTTGCGCCACTCTCCAGAAGAACACTAAACGCTTCTTCAATAATTTGTGCTGCTTGCTGTTTGTCATAGGCGGAGAGGTCAAAGGTGACAGGTTTTTCCCAAAATGGCGCCGCCATGAAGAAACCTGTGACAGCGTCGGCGTCAAGGTTTGCGGGGATGGTAATAGTGTCCGGCAATATACCAGAACATTCCACACGCACAGGAAATCCTGTACTTTTAGGGATAGCGTGGCTTAAGCGCGCTCCAAGCTGTGGTAAAAACTGGCGCAGTGTAGCCATATCTTTAAGCTTTAGTGAGCTTTCGCCGCTAAACTTTGCACGCGTGACCTTACCTACATAGTGTCCGAGTAGGAGGTAGAAGTTGAGTAGGTCATCGCCAACAAAAATAACTTTGTCCGGTAGCGAGAGGCCGCCGCCTTGTCTGGAAAGGACAGTGCCATCTTCCTCCCATGCGAGAGAGGTTGCGCACTGGTTGAACATTTTGATGCATTGTATGGTAGCGTCGTTCAGTAATGTGGGATGCATGCGGCAGGTGGAGCCGGAAACAGCAGCAAGGGCGAGGAAGAGTCGGCTCCTGCGACAGGCGAGCGGTGCCTGCATTTTTACATCCATGGGCTTTTGCGATGGGGCAAGGTTAAATCCTTGTCTGTCTTTTGCCGCACCGGCCTCGGGCTTTGGTGAGAACTGCAGCTCTTGCAAGAGAGAAAAGAGCTGCTTGATGATGCGCGGATCGCGACTCATAGACGTAGCTTGTTTTTCCCACGCGGTGCGCAGCTCTTTTTCTTCTTGAGGGTCAAGGTAGCCGTGGCGAGCCTTCATTTTGTCAAGAATATTACATCGACGCGCAAGCATCTTCAAAAGGTCGCGATCCATATCCATGATAGTTTCACGCAAAGGGGGGCGTTTGTTAAAACGCTTGGGGGTGTCATCGTGCATAGAACATCCGTATATAATGTTGATGGGCGTTGATGTAGCTTAAAATCCTTTGTCTGGCAAGTGATAAAATATGTGCCTTTGGGGCGAAAAAAAAAATTACAAAAATTTTTTTTGGGGAAAATCTGAAAAAAGATTATAAAATTGAAATGATAGATACCTTAAAAATTCTGAATCCGGAAAATTTGAGTATTTTTGTAAAAAATTTTAATTTTTTACTAGACGGGGGCTTTTAATTTTGGTACTTAAGTTCATCGGGAGAACGGCTTGTGAAAAAAATCTCATTTACAGCTTGACTCTTGCCTCATACTTTGATAGCTTGCTTTCACACGTTGACTTTCACGCTTTGAGTGAAAAAGTTGGTATGGCTCATAAAAGGCTGAATTTTTCAGTCTTTTTAGGCACTGCC
>CAYJGA010000180.1:0-4710 GCA_964369255.1 uncultured Desulfovibrionaceae bacterium | reverse complement strand
CACAATGCATTGAGGCGCGCATTTTGATGTGGCATCATACAGAGTACCCGCCCCTTTTAAGAGCCTTAGTGGATGCGCCTTCTCTGCTGTATTGCCGCGGCGATATTGATTTGCTTGCCGGGCCATGCTTCGCCGTTGTAGGTTCGCGACAGTGTACGGCTGAGGGGGTACGCATTGCCTCCATTGTCACACGAGATATGACAAAGGCGGGTGTCACTGTCGTGTCAGGTATGGCGCAAGGCATCGATCGTGTTGCACATGTGGCAGCGCTTGAGGGAATTGGCAAGAGTATTGCCGTCCTTGGAACAGGGATAGATATGGTCTATCCCCAGCAGCATAAGGAGCTTTACGAGAGGCTTGTACACGAGGGGCTTGTGGTGTCGGAATTTGCACCGGGTACAGCGCCTCATGCCAATAATTTTCCCGTGAGAAATCGAATTATTAGCGGTGTGAGTTTAGGCGTCTTAGTGGTAGAAAGTGCCTTACGCAGCGGCAGCCTCATCACTGCACGCCAAGCACTTGAACAAAATCGAGATGTTTTTGCTGTGCCGGGGCCAGCAACTTCACTGGCTTCACGAGGCTGCCAAGAGCTCATACGACAAGGCGCAAAACCTGTATTTCATGCAGAAGATATTTTACTCGACCTTACAGAAACACTGCGGGCTTTCATTGCAGCGAAGAAAAATGTTCGCCCTTCAAAGTATGAAGACGCACAGAAGGATGTCATGCCTTCGGCTGTCTCCTTGCCAGCCTCGCTCCCTGTGAAGGACGTGAAAATACCCCTCACACCGACGGTGGGCTGTGTATATATGGAGCGCCCTGCCTCGACACTGTCACACAAAAAGGGGGCACACGAGGAATCGACACAGCCAAATGTAGACGAGCGAGCACCCCAAAAAAAGATCATGTTCAAAGCAGACGAGTCACAAGTAGTTATGACTGAAGAGGCCGTATCCAACGAGAGTGTGACAAAAAAGGCCATGACAAAAAAGAAAGGGTTCAAAGAGGCTGTGCCACAAGAAGTCATGCCAACAGCACGCTTTGATGAAGGGCAGCGCGTAGGACAGCAGAGCTTGACGACGCATGAGCACAAGGAGGAGATGCAACGCATCCTTGACGCTCTCCACGGCGCCAGTGAAGCCGATATTGACACTTTGTGCCTCGCACTTGATAAAAATGCACATCATGTCAACGCGCTTCTCATTGAAATGGAAGTGAATGGGCTTGTAAAAAAACTACCCGGAGGGCGTTTTGTCGCGCAATCGGCAGCCCTCTAGGATGAGGCTATACGCTTTCTTTTACACTGTTTATTTCGTCTTGACATAAGAAATTTTGTGTAATAAAAGGCGTAAGCCTTGGTTGACTCTCGTTTTAGGACTAGCAATTTCTTTCACAATGTGATAAAAAGCTTTGCTGTACGAGAGGGGTGTTAATAAGCTTAAAAAGAACAAAAGGTTAACAATGCAAGAAGTCCCCATTGAAAGAGTTGAGCCGACAATGCGCCTTGCATGTCGCATTTGCAACAGTGGTGGTGACATCGTCGCCGATGTCGGTGAGGCCGTGACCCAGAATGTTGTGGATAGATGTGAAAAACTGGGGATTTACTCTGTGCATGTTTTTGGCAACCCTCTTCCGGATATTGCCCCAAGTTACGATGCAGCACGATGCTTTGAGCGAGTTCCGGATTTGTTTCGGAATTATCAAGATAATGTGTTTATGAGAACCCTTGAAGCTTTTTTAAAAAAGCATTTCCACGAGCGCATGTAATCTATTGTTGCCTTTGGCACAATAATATTGTCGCAGCTATATCATTACTGTAATGAGAATAAGATAATGCTATCAAGACGCACTTTATGACTGGGATTTTTTTATGAGCACAATCAACGACTTGGACACAAATTACAAAGGAATGATTCTTGCTGTCAAGAGCATTCCAACGCTTCCCATCGCTTTGCAAAAAGCCATGGCTCTTATGGATGGTCCAAGGACGAATATTGCAAAAATTGGGGAAATCATTGCCCAAGATCAAAGCCTCACTGCGCGAGTTTTGAAAATGGTAAACTCTCCGATTTACGGTTTTCCACGGCGCATCGCATCAATCCATAATGCTCTTGTACTCTTAGGCGTCAACGCCGTGCGGGGCTTGCTTATTTCGTCCGTCGTCTTTGAGATTGTGTCGCGCCATATGGCAGGCCTGTGGGGTCATAGTGTTGCGTGCTCCACCGCATGCAAAATTATCGCAAAGCACCTGCGCTTCAAGGAAGAAGAAGAGTATATGCTCGCAGGTTTGTTGCATGATTTTGGAAAAGTTGTTATAAGCCTGCAATTACCAGATGCTGTGCGTGACATTGTTTCCCTTGTACGGAATGAGGATATTTCATTCTACGAAGCAGAAAAACTTATCCTTGGCTTCGGACATACGCGTGTGAATGCGTGGATGGCGGCTCACTGGAATTTGCCCATAGGAATTACAGAGGCGATGACATATCATCACAATCCTATGGCATCGGAAAATTATAAAAGTATCACGTCTGTTGTGCACCTAGGAGATTTTTTTGCACGTGTTTTTGAAGTAGGGCATCCGGGTGATACAAATGTGTCAGAGGTGTCTCCTCATGCTTTGAAGCATTTGGGGCTTGACCAAAATGATTTACGCGAAATTGTAGACAGAATCGGAATAGCGTTTGCCGATAGAGCATCATTTCCCGTATTTGGAAGGTAAGTATGCAAGACGACAGATCACTGAGTTCCTTTACTGGCAATAAACCACACATATACCTTCTTACTCAAGATGAGACTCTCTTCGAGACATTGCAGGGCTTGTGGAGCGAAGAGGATGTCTTGTGGGAAGTGTACAGCAGTGGTAAGGCACTTTTAGAACGATTTTTTAGCGATCCTCCCCACATGCTTATTTGTGGAGAATCGAGTGAAGATCTTTCTGGTACGGATATTATCAGCCTTGTCAAGGCGGAGAATGTCTATAAACAAGTCTGCACTATTCTTGTGCTGGAAAATAATTCCTTGCAGAACTTCTTCCCCGACAAGATGCTTGATGTAGATGACTTTCTTCTCTTACCCAGCACACCCGTGGAAATGCGTGCGCGTATCGAATTGGCGTGGCAGCGCTCTACGGGAACCCTTGATGCAAACCCTCTCACGCGTTTGCCGGGCAATGCCTCAATTATGCAAACTGTTGAGATGCACATTTCAGATAAGACGCAATTTGCAGCCGCATACCTTGATATTGACAATTTTAAAGCCTTCAATGATAAGTACGGGTTCTCACGCGGCGATGAAGCGCTGCTTGTAACTGCACGCCTTCTTGTGGCTACAATTATGGACTTTGACGCACCATACAAATTCCTCGGACACATTGGTGGAGATGACTTCTTCTTTTTAGTTCCGGCAGACTGTGTAGAAAGTATCTGTCAGCGCCTTGTGCTTGCCTACGATGAAATCATTCCTAATTTTTATGATGACGAAGATAAAAGTAGTGGCGGAATTATTTCAAAGGATCGCATGGGGAATGTGCAAAAGTATCCCTTTATGAGCATTTCTATAAGTGTCACAGCCAATATGGATGGGCGATATACACACTACGGTGAAGTGTCGCAATCTCTCGGACAAATAAAGAAAATCTGTAAGGAAAAGATGGGCAGTGTCTACGTCTTTGATAGACGGCGAGATAGGGTAGATATTTAGTTCTCCCACAAAGCATCTTACAAAGCCCTGTCTTTTTTACTTCATGACACAGCGCGAAGCCTTTATCCATTATCTTGAGATACAAAAAGGCTGTGCTGCGGCGACGCTTTCCGCATACGCTGCCGACTTGCAGTCTTTTGAGGATTTTTTGCGCGAAAGAGCCGTAAGCCTTGAGCACGCCGAGCATATTGAGAAAAAACATATCAGCCAATACATGGCTTTCTTGTATAGGCAACATATGGCAAAAAGCTCAGTGGCACGCAAACTTGCGTCCATTCGAGCTTTTTTTCGTTTTCAACTGCGTATGCAACGCGTTTTAAAAAACCCTACACTTGGCATTCGTAATCCAAAACAAGAGCAGAAGCAGCCAAGTGTACTCGGCATCAAGCAAATAGAATGCCTTCTTAATACTTCCCCAGAAAAATATTCGCCTACAGAACATTTGCTTACAGAACATTCGCCCACAAAACAGGCTCCGCGTGCGCGCGTGACGCATACAGCCTGCATATTACACGCGCGCGACATGGCACTGGCCGAACTTTTATATGGTTCCGGCTTACGCATTTCAGAAGCGCTTGACATAGATGTTGACCAGCTGAATATTTCGACCGATTTTCTCAAAATTCTTGGCAAGGGGAGCAAGGCGCGTTTGTGTCCTTTGACAAATGCGGCTGTCGATGCTTTAAAAGACTGGCTGGCAGTGCGTTCTTCTGTCGCGCCGGCTTCTGAGTATGCCCTCTTTGTAGGGGCGCGTGGCGGGCGTCTGCATAGGCGTCAAGCAACAAGAATTATAGAAAATTTATGTCATGCGGCAGGTCTTGATACGGTCATATCGCCACATGGCTTGCGTCATAGTTTTGCGACGCACCTGCTCGAGGCGGGAGCAGATTTACGCACAGTGCAAGAACTTCTTGGTCATAGCAGGTTGAGCACGACACAGCGCTACACAAGTTTAACCATGGAACATATCAAGCGAATTTATGATCAGGCGCATCCCTTGGCAGAGGA
>CAYJGA010000179.1:2708-4711 GCA_964369255.1 uncultured Desulfovibrionaceae bacterium | reverse complement strand
AAACATCTTTCTTACAATGGATATAAGCAAAAATGTATTACACACTCGCCTTAGACATACGCCGCATGCCATGCCTCATTGTGGGGGCAGGTGCTGTGGGCTTGCGCAAAGCACAGGGCTTACTCAAAGCAGGCGCACAGGATGTCCTTGTGCTGGACAAAGGTGTGAGTGCAGAGAGCGCGATTGCAAAGGAATGGGAAGCGCTCTGTGAAAGTACTTGTGTTCGTTTTGAGTGTCGAGAATTTACAGATGCAGATGTACATGGAAAGCGCCTTGTCTTTACATGTACGTCTCAAAGACAACTCAACGCGCATATTGCCGCACTGTGCGCGCAGCGTGGTATTTTGTGCAATTGCACCGACGCACCCTTAGAAGGCGATTGCATTGTGCCGGCGGTGGCACGCGTTGATGCAGGAGAAAATGGCAATACACGCGAAAGCGCTATAAGTGCAGCGCTTATGACTGATGGCGCAAGTCCTGCGTGGTCGCGCGTCTTGCGCGAAGAACTTGAAGAATGGCTGCGCCCCCATTTGCCCATGACACGCCTCCTCGGGAGACTGCGTCCCTTGGTTCTTGCATTGCAGAAAGAAACAGGGCATAATACGACACTTTTCCGCGCCCTTGTTCAGTCTCCGCTGCGCCATGCGTTGGCGCAGAAGGATGAGGCGCAGTGTGTGGCACTTTTGCAAAATATTTTGCCAATGAGTTTGCATAGACATATTGCGGAGTTACTTTATGGTCTCATTTGAACAAAGTACATTTATTGTCATGATGTTATATGCCGGCGCCACTGTGCTTGGCGTAATAGGCATGATGTTGCGCAAACAGCCTATACGCTTTGCGGCCGCAGGTCTTGCAGTGGCCGGCTTTGCCATGCAAACATTTGACATGATGCGCGGTGTACATGCTTTTTTGCCGGGGGGCTTGAGTTGGGGGGCGTATTTACAGATTTTAGCGTGGTTCATGGTGCTGTGTGGCATAGCCGGATCTCTTAAATGGCGCAGCCCGACACCATCACTCTTTATGACACCGCTTGCGCTCATGCTTTTTCTTATGTCATGGCGCTTCTTGCGTGTCGAAATCGCCTTGCCTTCGTCCTTAGGGGGGGCATTTTATACGCTCCACATTGGGGCGCTTTACCTGAGCCTTGCGCTTATGGCACTGGCCTTTGCGGCCGGTGCGGTGTTTATCTTTGTGGAAAAGCGCATTAAAGCAAAGGAACCGCTGACTGGTTTTCAAAAGGATTTTCCGGCTTTGGCTATTCTTGATAAAATCAATGTCGTCACAGTCATATTGGGCTTTCCTCTGTTTACTATTGGGATTATGGCTGGCTTTGTGTGGGCGTCCAGCACATGGGGCTTCGTGGTGAGCGGTGACCCTAAGGAAATTGTCTCTCTTATTGTTTGGGCACTCTTTGCATGGCTTTTCCATATGCGAACCATGCAAGGCTTGCGAGGACGCAAGCCCGCACTTATGGCCTTGTGGCTCTTTGGTCTCAGTGTTTTTTCCATTCTTGTGGTCAATTCCTTTTTTGAAACGCACCACAATTTCACATAAACCAAATACTCATGATGAACGAAAAAACAGCAAGCACGCGGCGATGTATATACATTGTGGGATTGAACCACAAAACAGCAGGTGTGGATGTGCGTGAGCGCTTTGCCCTTGCCAACCGATGTACACCCGAAGAATGGCCCATCCCCTGTGGCTCCATGGGCGAAGACGGCATAGGGGAAGTTCTTATTTTATCTACCTGTAATAGAGTGGAAATTCTTGTGGTAGAAAAAAGCTCTTTTGTGTCCAATGAGGCTGTGCCGAACGCGTCTGCAAATGACACGTCTGGAAATGACAAGTTGCGCACAGCAACAAGCACCAATGTCGTCGAGCGCGTCCTACAGCTCTGGGCGCGCGCATGCGAGCAAAGCGTAGAAGCTCTGCGACCGCATATCTATATCCATAGACAAGAAGAAGCCATCCGCCATCTTTTTCGGGTAGCCTCAAGC
>CAYJGA010000179.1:0-2698 GCA_964369255.1 uncultured Desulfovibrionaceae bacterium | reverse complement strand
ACTCTATGGTTTTAGGAGAGCCGCAAATTTTAGGACAGCTTAAAGACGCGTATCGGAAAGCTGTGCTGAATAAAAGCACGGGAACCATCGTAAATCGTGTGCTCCATAAGGCTTTTTCTGTCGCAAAACGTGTACGCACAGAAACTGCCATCGCCTCCAGCGCTGTCTCCATAAGTTACGCCGCAGTCGAGCTTGCAAAGCGTATTTTTGGTCACATGCATGAGCATAAGGCCATGCTCGTGGGAGCAGGGGAGATGGCAGAGCTTGCTGCCATGCACCTGCTTCAAGCAGGTATCGACCATATTTATGTTGCGAACCGTACTATGGAACGCGGTCAAGAACTTGCACAGCAATTTCAAGGCACCGCCATCGCTTTTGAAAACCTTGTGGATCATCTCGTGGATGTCGATATTATTATCACCTCCACAGGCGCCACAGAGCCTATTCTACGCGCAAAGGATGTAAAACACATTTTACGACTGCGAAAGCATCGTCCCATGTTCTTTATAGATATAGCTGTGCCACGAGATATTGACCCCGATGTGAATGGTCTTGATAATGTCTACCTTTATGATATTGACGATCTGAAAGAAGTTGTGGAAGAAAACCTTGCAAATAGGCGTGATGAAGCGACAAAGGCAGCAAATATCGTACAAGAAGAAGTCCGCTTCTTTTGTCACTGGCTTTCAAGCCTTGACGTGCAGCCCACTATCGTGGATATTATCCACCGCGCGGAGCGCTTAGGCGCAGAAGAATTGCAGCGTACCTTGAAAAAATTGAATGCCCATGGGACTGTGGATGCCCACACACAGCAAGCCCTCACAGCCATGGTGGGCGCTCTTGTGCGCAAGCTCAATCATGCCCCCATCGCTTTTTTGAAAGATGGCGGCATGTGCCCCAAGAGCACAACAAAAAATTCAAGAACTGCGCAGAGTCTGACGCACGATGCCGCTGAAACGCGCATCAGCATTGTCCGACGTATGTTTGACCTTGACAAAAATACAGGTGTATAGGCGCGCGTTGCCTATGCCATCTGCCACATAACAGAAAGATAAAGTGCTCTCAGGGACTGTCGTCAAATGCGCCTTTTTTGTTGTCTCAGCGTCAACGTGCGCTTGATATAACACAAAAATGTACACCTTGACGCCCTCCGCCAAGTAGGAAGGTTATCGTAATGAATACACTCTCGTTGGAACTTTTACTCTCCTCGCTGACGAATTTGTCAAAGCAAGGTTTTTTTGAAGTCACACTCTTTTTTTTCTGCGCGCTGTGCCTTTTAGGACTTGTGGCTTTGCCACTCATTGTACTTTCCGGTCAGGGGCTTGCTCGTCTTAAACAGCGTACAGCCTATGACAAGTGCGCAAAGCAGGTTGCGCAGTGCGCTTGTATTTTGAGCTGGATTGTGACCTGTGGCGGCGCCATTTTTCTTTGGGTGCATGTGGGGTCTGTGCTCTTGGCTCCCTTCCTTCAAGGTGCGGCGGAGGTTACGCCGTCCGCGACACTACCTACATCTTGGCCTACATCTTGGCAAAACACTTTGCTTTTCATACGTCAAGTATTAGAGCCAAGCACAATCCCCATGCAAGCCACAGCCCTTGTTTGGATAACACTCTTTAGTGCTTCACTGCTTATGACATTTGCATACGCTTTCTGGCGTTCCTTGCGCAACGCACGCCTTGTGCATCAAAGTTTGCTCATAGTAGTCTTGTTTTGGAACGCACTTGCTCTCTTCGGCACACTCTGTATCTTAAATCATCACTTAAGCTTACAGTCAGAACTCCCGCCTGTGACATCTTTAGCCCTGTTTTTTCTGCCTGAGTTTTCGTCAAATCTTTGGATATACTTTTGGAGTGTCGCGCCGTATGCCCCCACACTCTCAGTGGTTTTTTCCGGCGGGCTTGCCTGTATATGGCTTCTCTTGCGGCGCACGCGCGATGACTTTGGGCGCGATTACTACGCACAAATGCTGCCATGGTGCGCCGCATGGGCGCGGAATGGTTGGTTTTTGTTGTGGTTTACGTTGTCGATTATAATGGCGCTTCATTTCACTGTGCTCTTACGCGAAGAAGACTTTTTACAAAATTCTGACTTTATTTATGGTATTGTCTATTTATTGTTATGGAGCATACCGGGAATTTTATGGGCTATTGGAATACGAAGTAAAACACCGCTGCGCCATAAGGTTACGTTTCTACTGGCATTTATTTTGAGTACGACCTTTCTCGTACCACTGGCGATGGATTTTGTTTCAAGACAATGACAAACGAACAAGGCTGTGCACACTTTTTGCAAAGCCTAGAACGATACACCCGCACACCGATAAAGACACAATTTGAAAAAGCTTTTTGGAGTATTTTCAAGAGAAGTGTGTGTTGACTTAAGAAGGAGGAAGGTAATGAAAAAGCAAAAGAAGACATTGGACAATTGCTTGAGTGTGAAAGGCAATCCATCGCCACAAAGCACATCGTACAAACAGATGACGAAGGGGCTTAGTGTTTTACTCTTGTCCTGCTCGTTGGTGTCTGCGTGTACAGCAAAGCAAGCGACAACGACCGTAACCCCTCTGGAAAATCAGAATAATATCATGGAAATGGGGCACCGCATAGACAATATTGAAGATCGTTTGGCTGTCATGCAATCGTCCAGTCAAGTCTATGAAGTGCGTAATAAAGCAGGAAAAAATACAGGCTGGACAGCA
>CAYJGA010000178.1:0-4722 GCA_964369255.1 uncultured Desulfovibrionaceae bacterium | reverse complement strand
CAAAGCGCCCGGGGCTTTGGCTTGTGAGATGATAGACGATACTTGCATGGACACACACGAGAGAAAGCTTTTTCTTGCGTACATGGAGGCAAAGGTCTATGTCTTCAAATCCGTTTTTGTAGCCCTCATGAAAGGCGCCACAGTCGTGAAAGAGCGACGCGGATATGAGAAAGGCGGCTCCGGTGAGTGCTTGAAGTGGGCGCTGCTTTTCGATGCGTGGATGTTTTGCTGGATAAAATTCGTAAAGATGTCGTGGTGCGAGGGTCGGCGTGAATGCAATGCCGCAGTGCTGGACTGTGTCGTCCGGATAAAGTAGGAGGGGAGCCACCATGCCTATATGTTGTGCATGGGTCAGTGCCTGCACAAGAGGCTGTAAAAAACCCTTCGTGACAGTAGTGTCATTATTGAGAAAAAAGAGGAGGGGATGAGATGCAGCGGCTGCGCCTGCGTTGCAGCCTTTTGCAAAGCCCATATTTTCTGCGAGGCGTATTTCTTTGCCTCGTTCACCAAAAAGACGTGCGAGTGTCGGCGCAAGTGCTTCGCTCGTTTCATCCGTAGAGCCATTGTTGACAACGATGACTTCGACGTCGTTGTGCAGCGCATCGGCCGACACAGCGCCGGCAATACTCTCAAGGCATTGATGGGTGAGGTTCCACAGGTTCCACGCGGGGATAATGATACTTACAGGTGTCATAGTACATCCAAATGTTTGTCAAACGCTCTTGAGAAAGTTTGAAATTCCACGATTTCCTTCAAAGAATGTATAAAAACTTTTAGAAAAAGAAACTTGTATTTTTTATTAAAAAGCGCATAGTCATAAAACCGGATTCGCCTTGTCCCTCAACATATAAAATACTTTTCAAACTGCTCAATCGCAAGCGCCGATTGTTTAGTTAAACAGATGGTTTTTTTTGAAGGGGGTGTGGGGGGAAAGCTTTTTTTTCCCAAAAAAAGTTTCCCCCCACAAATTTTTCATAAAAACAAAAAATGTGATAAAATCTCAAATCCCCACAATATTGTAGCCGCTGTCTACATAGACAACTTGCCCGGTGACAGCGCCTGAGAGGCTGGAGGCGAGATAGGTGGCAGTGCCACCCACATCGTTTGTTGTCACATTTCTGTGCAGGGGCGAGCGTTCGTCGATGTGGGCGAAAATGTGCTTTAAGCTCGACACAGCGGAGGCCGCCAGCGTTTTGATGGGGCCTGCGCTTATGGCATTGATGCGAATATCTTTTTCGCCTAAGTCCACAGCCAAGTAGCGCACAGAGGCTTCAAGTGCAGCCTTGGCAACACCCATGACATTGTAGCCCGGGATGACGCGTTGTGCGCCGTAGTATGTCATGGTGAGGACGGAACCGCCTGTATTCATAAGTGGCTCAAAGGCACGACAGACGGCTGGTAAGGAATAGACCGAGACATCCATGGCAAGCTTGAAACCGTCGCGGGAGGTGTCCATGAAACGGCCTTGCAGGTCTTCGCGCTGGGCGAAGGCGATGGAGTGGACAAGGATGTCAAAAGTGCCCCATTGCTCTTTGACAGTGTTTACAGCCTCAGCGATTTGCGCGTCGTCACAGACATCACAGGGGAAGGTGAATGCGCCGCCAAGCTCTTCACTGATGGGCAGGACGCGCTTTTTGATGGCGTCGCCCACATAGCTGAAGGCAAGCTCTGCGCCGTGCTCTTTGAATGAGGAAGCAACGCCGTAGGCTATGCTTTTATTGTTTGCAACACCCAGAATAAGGGCTTTTTTTCCTTTGAGTAGCATGAAGGCTCCCGTATTTTTAGGCGTCAAAAGGTGCGCCGGTCAAGGTTTGATAGGCCTCTTGATAGCGCGCGCTCGTGGCTGAAACAACGTCTGCAGGCAGTGTCGGCGGGGGAGCTTGCTTATTCCAAGGCTGGGCAGAGAGCCAGTCGCGCAGGTATTGCTTGTCAAAACTTGGCTGGCCTTGTCCGGGTTTGTATTGGTCTGCTGGCCAGAAGCGAGAAGAATCGGGCGTCATCACTTCATCAATGAGGACAAGTTCGCCGTCAACCATGCCAAATTCAAACTTTGTGTCCGCCATAAGGATGCCCTTTGTGGCGGCGTATTCGCGCCCCGCCTCAAAAATGCGCAAGGAAATGTCTTCGACCTTGGCTGCCACGTCGGCGCCCAATAGTGTTGCCGCCTGCGCGCGCGTAATATTTTCGTCGTGGGCGCCAAGCTCTGCTTTTGTGGAGGGGGTGAAGATTGCAGGCTCAAGCTTGGCGGACTCAAGCAAGTCTGCTGGCAGCTCATGCCCGCACAAACAGCCAGTCGCTTTGTAATCCTTCCAGCCGGAACCTGTCAGACAGCCCCGTACAATGCATTCCACGGGGAGTGGTTGGGCTTTTTTGACAAGGACAGCGCGTCCTTCAAGCTCCTCGCTCCATGGTTGCAGCGCTTCCGGGAATTTGCGCACGTCGCTTTCAATGAGGTGGTTCGGGATAATGTCTTTGAAGCGATTCATCCAAAATAGTGTGATTTTATTGAGGATAACGCCTTTGTAAGGCACAGGCTCATTCATGATGACATCAAAGGCCGACATGCGATCCGTGGTGACGATGAGCAATGTTTTTTCGTCAATATCGTACATATCACGCACTTTTCCGCGAGCTATGAGGGGATATGCGGTGATATTTGTTTCCATGACAACTTTCATGTATCTCTCCTTAATGTAAAAAGCTGGTGTTACGAAAATTTCTTGACCCGACATTCCATGGAACGTGCGTGAGCTTCTAAGCCTTCGAGCCGCGCAAGACGCGCGATGGACTCTGCCTTTTGCTGTACAAAGGAAGGGGAGGACGCAATGATACTGCTGCGCTTGCAAAATGTTTGCACAGACAGCGCAGAGGAAAATCGCGCAGTTCCCATGGTGGGCAGGACATGGTTGGGGCCGGCAAAGTAGTCGCCCACGGCCTCAGGCGAGTGGGAACCCATGAAAATGGCGCCCGCGTGGCGTATGTGGGGGAGGAGCGACCACGGGTCGCGAATGCACAGCTCCAAATGCTCCGGAGCCACTTTATTTGCAAGCGCCACAGCCATACGCATATGGGGCACAACAACAATAGCACCCCAATCTTCAAGGGCTTTTTGTGCGACAGTGGCGCGAGGAAGAGCAGCGCACTGACTTACAAGCTCTCTGCGCACGGTTTCAGCCATAAGTGTCGTGTCTGTAATACACACTGCGGCGGCAAGGGGGTCATGCTCTGCTTGCGAGAGCATGTCTGCGGCAATCCACGCAGGATTGGCACTGCTGTCGGCGATGACAAGAATTTCGCTCGGACCCGCAATCATATCAATACCAATACGCCCTTGCAACATGCGCTTTGCCGTCGTCACATAGATATTTCCAGGGCCCACAAGCATGTCGACGGGCGCAATGCTGGCCGTGCCATAGGCAAGAGCAGCAACAGCCCACGCGCTTCCCATACGATAGACTTCGTCAATGTCAAGCAAGTGCGCGGCAGCTAAGATGTGCGGGCTTATGGTTCCGTCCTTGCGCGGCGGTGTCACCACAGCAAGGCTCTCCACACCCGCCACTTGCGCCGGAATGGCGTTCATGAGCAAGCTTGAAACGAGTGGGGTCTCACCACCTTGTCCGCCGGGCACATAAAGCCCCGCTCTGTCGACAGGCGTGACTTTTTGCCCAAGAATGCTTCCGTCTGCATGGGTGATGAACCACGATTTTTCTTCTTGAGCCTTATGAAAAGCACGAATATTTGCAGCAGCTTCACTAATAATGCTTATGTCTTCGATGGACACAGCCGCCGCACCTCTGGCGATTTCTGTGGGGTCTAAGCGTAAAGGGGCATGAAGGTCTGGGCAATCGAAGCGTTGCGTGTATTCTATGAGCGCTTCGTCGCCGCGCTCTTGCACAGCGTCAAGAATTTCTTGCACAGCGGCTTCAACATTCTCTCCTGTGCCGTCGCGGCCTTTGAGTATATCTGCCAATAAAGGCCAGTCTTTTTCTGAGGTACAATTTATAATGCGGCAGGGCATGTGGTCTCCTTGAGCCGTGCACTGTGCGCTTGCGAATGGTTTATCTCTGTTTGTAGGCAGCGCATGCACAGCGAAAATGTTATCAGCGTAAGTTTTTGATACGCATGTGAGCTGATAGCGTTTTTTTTGAGAAAAATCAAGGGATGGGAAGCGGCATTCTAATTTTGTTTTTTTTTGGAAATTCTGGGGGAGGACGACAAGTCTCTTTTAAAAAGCTTGCTGCACACACAAGGGCAGCTTTTATTGAGAACGCTTCGTTGCATGCATGACACGCTTTGTTGTGGCAATGAAGCTTTTTTGGGGAACAGAGCGAAAAACCTATTATTTTACTATATTAAAAGTGTCTGTAAATGTGAGATTTTTCTTGCGTCTAGTGCCTATTCATCTTATAAGCAGTTTGGATGTATTTGGAACAGAATCGCTTTTTTACGTTTTTTTCACACGTAACATAGGGCTGGTGAAATGTTGACGCGTTCATTTGGTGTGTTTCTGCTGCTTTTCCGCGCTCTTCTCTCGTTTTATTCACATGGGTTCTGTGCTGAGGCAGACTCCATAGATACAGCCTCACCAGCGCAAGAGTCAGTGCAGAGACCAACAGTTAAGGTTGGTTATATTGCCGGCAATCTCCTCGTTCATCATAGCAAGAGAGACGCCTTCATTCCGTATTCCGGAGAAGGTAATGTCTATGACAATACGAAAAATGG
>CAYJGA010000177.1:0-4731 GCA_964369255.1 uncultured Desulfovibrionaceae bacterium | reverse complement strand
CAAAAAAACCATCTGTTTAACTACACAATCTGTGCTGTTGAATGAAAAACAACTCATAAGTCATCCTTGCCTTATTTGAAGCTGTGGCACATTCTCAAGAGTATTTGGCAAGTACTCTTGAGAATGGTTCATACAATGAGAATGCTGTGACTTACAAATGTTTTGAAAAATTCATTTTATTTGGGCACCCTCATAGGGAGAAAAGAGAAAAACACATGCAGACCGCTCCTCTCTGTCCGCATATACGGCGTAATCTGCATGTGTTTTGAAGATATATAGTCAATTAAGTTAAAAAATATTATTACTATCCAAAGTAACGCACCTCAATAAAAGCTCATTTCTATTGTTAGTGTTGCTATTTTTTAACTTAAACCGCTATATGTGCTGCTTTTGCAAGGCCCTGTAACTATGCCATAAAGTTGCTATGCCACAAAGTAGCTATGCTACAAAGGCGGGAGTATCAGCCCTTGCATCAAGAAGAGCCTTCAGCTCTGCATCAAGACGGAGCAAGGTGATGGAAAAACCAGCCATGTCAATGGATGTCATATAGTTGCCCACATACGTTTTGTGGACGCTGATGCCCTTTTCTGCCAATATATCATGGACTTTGTTGTTGATGATATACAGTTCCATAGGCGGTGTTGCGCCTGCGCTGTTAATCATGACAGCCACTTCGCTCTTAGCATAGTCAATATCCGCAAGGATTTTATCCATAAGAAGGGTCACAATCTCATTGACGGGAATCAGTGCTTGGCGATGGGTGCCCGGCTCGCCGTGGATGCCTATGCCTATTTCCATTGCATCATCTGCCAATTCAAAACCGGGTTTTCCGGCAGCAGGCACAGTGCACGGGGTGATAGCCATGCCCATGGTGCGCACATTGTCAATCACTTTTTGTGCCACGCCCTTCACATCTTCAAGGCTTGCGCCGGCTTCTGCCTTGGCACCTGCAATCTTATGCACAAAAACAGTGCCAGCCACGCCGCGGCGCCCTGTGGTGTAAAGGCTGTCCTCCACGGCGACATCGTCATTGACGACGACATAGTCTACCTTGTGCCCTTCGTCACGCGCCATATCCGCTGCCATCTCAAAATTCATGATGTCGCCGGAGTAATTCTTCACCACCATAAGAACGCCTTGTTCCGTGGCAATGGCCTTGATGCCCTCATACACTTGGTCAGGCGTGGGCGATGTAAAGACAGCACCGGCCACAGCGCAATCAAGCATGCCTTCACCCACATAACCGCCGTGAGCAGGCTCATGACCACTGCCGCCGCCGCTGATAAGTGCTACTTTGCCCTGCTTGGCAGCCGCACGCACAACAATATTCCCCGCCTCCAGCTTACGCAAATGCGCAGGATATGCCTTAACCAAACCCTCAATCATTTCCTGCTCGACCTGTGCCACGTCATTAATCAATTTTTTCATGGTGATAATTCCTTCAAAAATGTGAAATAAAAAACAAAGCTTCCATGCGGAATAGTAATGGAAAAATTAGAAATTGTCTAGTGTTATAGTCGAATGAAAAGATTTATGGCGCGGTATTTTCATTTTATTGTTGTTTTTTAAGTTTTTCTTGGCCTCTTTAGAAGAGTGGCAAAATGCAAAAGAATTTATTTAAAAAGTCGCGCAAACCACGCCCTTATGTCTCCGCCACTCTCTTGTGGCACTTGGCGCCTTGTATCATCGCTCATGTTTCTTTTCGTACTGCCCTTCGTAGTTCCCTTCGTACTCCATGTCGTTTGCACGAAGGGCAGTCGTGGCACAGCACCCCATTTCTTCTTAAAAAATGTGATGCCCGTATTCACACCAAGCCCCAAATTACACGATGCATAGCCGCGGCGCTGCGCCTCGTCCAAGAGCGCTTGCAAGAGTACGTCTGATGCTCCGACGGGTACGCCGACGGGTACGCCGACGGGTACGCCAATAGGTGCACAGGCAGGCTCGTGAAGCTGACGCATGCTGAACATATAAAAAGCCGTGTGCATGGATGTAAAATCTGCCACCGTAAACGCGCACAGCCTGTCTGCGTTGTCGTATGCCGAAAAGACATGTACATCAGACGCATGGCGACAGTATTGTCCAAGGCGCTGAAAAATCGCTCCCATATTTTTATCCACATCCGCCCGACGTACATAGTGCAACATAAGCTCTTGATGTGCGCTTGACCAGTACGCGCCCTCATGACAAATGCGCGCCTCTTCACGCCCTCGGCGACACATGCTCTGCGCATTCTTGAGCGTTGTCATATCCAGCGGCAAGTCCACAAAGTAATAGGCGTCTGTGATGCTTACAGCGTCCGCGGGCGCGCTCTTCGGGCGCAGCGGCGCAAGCACACTTATCTGTTCCACCTCAGGCCACGCGCACACATGGGCGATGGCGCCCTCAAGCGCCTGAGTATGCAGCATGTCATCACAATGATAGCCCACGAGAACCGCGTGCCCTTCCAGCACATGCACAAGAAAATCATCCACAAGACGCGATTGGGCGTCGCTGACACTGCGTACATAATGCACGAGCTGATCCGGCGTCACAGCGGAAGCGCTTTTTGCGTTGAGGGCAGAAAAGGAATTGGAATACATAGCAGATTGCCTTACAAACATCTTTTAGACTTTACAGATCATGAGGATTCCGCACGCGCTTGACACCACGCTCGCACCTTATGCATGAGCGTCGGGTGCACTTGCGTGAGCGTAAAACCGTCTTCGCGCAACATTTCACGCAAATTCAACATATGCGCCGTACCCACAAAGACCGCTGTGCGCCCTTGCTCCAAAAAAGGACGCATGCGTTGTCGAAAGCGCTCATCTCGTAGGCTGATAATCGTATGGGTGCGCGTGGGAAATTCTGCGCTGGTGCCCATGAGGCGCAGTAAATCGCCTCGTAAGTAAGCAGTGACATTTTTTTCAATCATGCGTGACCATTGCTTGCAATTTTGAAAATATCGCACGACCCTTTCCGGTGGCACAGAGTCGAGGGAGGCGAGCTGTTCCTCAAGGCTTTCCATGGCGACAACATTCTTGCCCATATTATGGGCGATGCGCCATCCTTCTAAATCCACCGACTGCTGCCAGCCTTTCCGCTCCAAAAAACCTGTCCACAATGTGAAAAGAGCAGTCCACGGACGCGCGTTCTCCAAATACCAGCGCACGTCCACGCGCCTTTTGGCTTCCATGTTGAGAAGCCGCGCCCAGCGGCCTTCGGGGCCGCGCACGACGCGCTCAAGCAGGCGTACTTCGTCCTCTGTCAACAGCGGGCGCAGGGGCTGCTGTTCCGGTGTGAGGCGCACGCCTTCCGCTGACACTTCGCGCAGGCTTCCGGCATCGAGGGGGCCTTCAAAAAGGACATTGTCCACTTTGTCGAAGAGTTTGCGGAAAGCGCGCTCGAATGAATAACAAAAAAAGTGTGCAGAACCACCTATCCACGAAATACGGTCGCCCTTTGCTACGCGCCACAGCATGGCGAAAGGACGCTGTTCAGGGAAGGAGGCAAAAATTTGTTGCTTTGATTGTCCGATGAGGCTCATGAGGAGGGCGGCGTCTGTGCGTGCATCGTCGTACATGTGCGCAACGCGCCCATTCATCCCATCCACCATCCCATCCGTGAGCGTGCTTCGCGCGCTGGCTGCTTCCTTCCACGCGACCATCATGAAGGGGATGGACGCAAGGCCGCCCCATTTGCGTTTAAAGCGTGCGATGCCTTCATTTACCCCGACACCCAAGTGTATAAATTCCTTACCTTCTGCCTGTGCCAGCGAAATCATGTGTGCGAAGAGCATATCGGCGGCATGGGGTGTATAATGCGTGCGTGAGTGAGCGCCTAAAATATACGCGCAAAACTTACGGGGCGCAAAATCCACAAGGAGCGTTGCGGCAAGATGTCCTTCGCTGTCCCATGCGTTGAGCAGGCGTAAATCGGTGCCGCGCCGTCCCAGTATGGAAGGTACTGTCACAAAGAGATGCTTGACCATGGGGGTCATGGGCGAAGCTCCGGAAGGCGAAGCTCCAGAAAGCGAAGCTCCAGAAAAAGAAGAAGAGGAGGAAGAGGAGGAGGAAGAAGAAACTGTGTCAGACGTCTTTGCATGCTCCGCGCGCCCTAAAAATTCTATCCACAAACGGCGGTGTTCATTGGTGAAGGTGGTACCTACATCAAGACGCAGACGTTCTCGTGCTTTCTTTACCACACGGCGCAGACGCGGTGGCACGCTGGCGCTGGCGGGAAGCGTATAAAAGGCGTCTTGCTCCACATGCTCCACATGCGTCACTTGCTGCAAACTCTCTGGCAGGGCGGGGAGGACGGCGAAGCATTGAGTGGCACCTGTTTTTTTGACGGCTTGATTTTTGGCATCTTCAAACGCTCTCAGACCTGCTTCCGTCGTACCTGTGAGGGGGTCGGCGCCCAAGGGATAGCCGATGATTGTGAGCCAGTCGTCCGCTGCATAGTACACATAGCCGTCTTGTACGGCGCATTCACCGCCGGACACTATGCGGATGAAATCCACGGAGTGCTCCGGCACAGTGGCTGTGCTGTATATGGCGTCTGTAGTTTGCATAGACTTGCATTCCTTTCAAAAATTTTAGGGAAGCATTCGCACCTTCAGAGTCAAACACTGTTCAAAAATAAGAACGTAACAGAACTTGCTTTGCGTATTAGCCTAAAATACTTCTTTAACCTTCCCATCCGAAAGCGCCGATTGTTTAGCTAAACAGATGGTTTTTTTGAAGGGGGCCT
>CAYJGA010000176.1:0-4761 GCA_964369255.1 uncultured Desulfovibrionaceae bacterium | reverse complement strand
GGGCAGTACCACTCAAGATGTCTTTGTCAGTGAAGGTAACGCCACCGTTAAATATCTGCTTTTCTATGCCCGCAGGTAAAATAATTTGACCGACGTCCGTTGTGACGTTCAGCGTGCCTGTCTTGGTAGCCGTATCTATGCTGAACGCGCCGCCAACTGTGTAGCTAGTATCACTGAAATTAATCGTTGCCCCTTGTGCAATAATGGGCACGTATTGGCTCCACGCTCCTGGAACTTGGTTGTCGGTACCAGTCGTGCTCATGGTACCACCAGTGATACCAGCACTATAGTCAAGAGCTTCCGTTATAGCAGATTTTGTTGGATCCACTGCATCAACAGCGGTTGGGTCTTGGCCAGTGAGCGCAGTCACCAAGCTTTTAAGATTCGCGAAGGTATAGCTCGTGCTAGCAGCGCCTACGTTCGCAATAATCGTACCGCCCGTGGATGCTGTTGCGACTTGAGAAGCAACGCCTGCTGCGGTCGTATAGTCAGCACTAACAAGGTTATCCTTCTGAGCAATAAGGGTACCGCCCTTCATGACAAGGCCTTGACCATTAGCTGATGTAAACGCACCATCAACTTGCAACGTACCACCAGTGTTAATGGTAGCTGTAGAAGATGAATCCAAGCGCAAGTTGCCTGTGATGTTCAAACTTGCGGCAGCGCCAGCTTTAACCGTGGTGTCACCGACTGTTTTTGTTCCACTTGCAACACCAACTTCAACAGAAGAGGATTGTGCATCAACGCTTGCGTTGATAGTGTTCGCGCCACCAGCAGCATGAACTTCGGTGCCGTCAAGATACAACGTACCCTTGCCTGCACCAATTGTGATGCTAGAAGCATACATGTCAATGGTGGAGCCAGTTGCATACATCGCTGGCTTCGCTACTGTCAAGGTCGAACGATCAAGATCCATGTCCGCATAGTCCATGGTCATGTTGTCCGCGGTAATTGTAGAACGAACGGCAGTAAGGGATGGTCTGCCTACGTCACTCCCTACCGTGCCCTTCAACCAAAGATGGTCTTTTACGTTCAGTGTCGCGTCTGTAAGTTCCAGCTTAGCATTGGCGCCCGTTACCGTCACGTTGTCAGCGGTAAGGCTTGCACCCTTAACAGCAGAAGGGGTGCCATTGCCACTACCAAGGAACTTCTTACCCAAGTAGAGGGTGCTGCCACTGTGCACATTCACAACGTTGAACGAGTTAGCGCCAGTCATGCCAACACCGCCGGTGACTTCAAGCACACTCGCAGGAGAGGTAGCCGTAATATTGCTGTTATAACGCATTTCACCCATGACGTTACCGGTGGTGCTGCCTTCGTTGAGCATGTAGTAACCGGGGCTTGTGGTGGACATGGATATGTTATCAAACTGCGCAAAAGCGTCGGCAACGCTGACGCCCGTGATAGCAGCAACGGTAAGTGCGCTCAAAAGAGCTTTACGTGTGAAATTGTTGTGAGATTTATGCATAAAATGCATCCTCCTTCCTCTTTTTAGATTATTAATCATGGCGCAAAGTGACAATCCTTCGCGTCACATTGTGGCTCTTGGCTTAAGCCTTCATAAACAGCGCACCCCTCTATTAAAGGATGTCTGCGAGCCGCTGCATATGGGACACTTCGCCTTTTTGCTCCGTGCTGTCAGGTCAAACCCGCGCTTATGCCGCCCGCGCGCCTGTAAATACGCCCCCTAAGGCGTTGGCGCGTGTGTCAGCAGATGTGTCGGGTGCTTTTTCCGCGGCGTCGCGAGCCGACTAAAAACACGGCGAACACGTATCCCAATTCCTTTTTTGCAAGATTTCGCTTTTGCCCATGGCAGCTGAGTGGCGTGGGTTCACGCGACACTCGCGCACATGCCTTTTGGCGTGCACATGCGCCCTACGCGTAGCTCCAAACATGCTTCGCGCGGACGTGGCTTAAGCAGAAATGCTCCAAAAAACACCAAAATTCTACCAATGTACTGCCTTTCTCTTTCGTGAAAAACAAAATACCTTCGAACTATATAGAATATGCGTGAAAAGCGCAAACATTTTTTTAAAAAAAATTGTATTTTAAAAAGTCTTGATATTTTCAAGACTATAGAGGCTGTTTGAGGCGTCCCCAAGCGCGCCTTCTGCGTCCGAGCCGCTCAAGCGCGCCACGTTCGCCATACCTCACTCATGGGGCGTCATTTGTCAAGGCATTTTTTGGGGAAATTTAGGACGACGAGGACTTGACAAGCACAGCGAAAGGCATTACCAGAAAAGAAGAGAGGCGAAGGCGCTATTCCCGTAGCACCCCGCCCCGGCGTGGGACATCCCCGCATTTAGGTGAGTAAATGAGAGACAGCCCCGAAGATAGTAGTCAGCGGGGCTGTTCTCTTTTATTTTTTACGATTCAAGAAATCAACCACGACATGAGCGACGACACTAGCTAAAACGCCAATGATAAAATCAAACATGCTGCTAACCTCCTTTCAGAGAGCCCACAGCCGTGAATATGCGAGCTTTTGCAGGTGATGTCAACGGCGTTTTGGGTGCGAAAATTTTAAGAACAATGGCTTGACAAGCGCCGCAAAAGGTATTATCAAAAATTGAAAGGGGCGAAGGTGCTAATGGCGTGGCACCCCGCCCCAGCGTGGGACATCCCCGCGTTCAGTATGGTAAACGAGAGACAGCCCCGAAGATAGTAGTCAGCGGGGCTGTCCTCTTTTATTTTTTACGATTCAAGAAATCAACCACGACATGAGCGACGACACTAGCTAAAACGCCAATGATAAAATCAAACATGCTGCTAACCTCCTTTCAGAGAGCCCACAGCCGTGAATATGCGGGCTTTTGTGGGTGATGCCAAGAAAGAGGAGATTGTGCGAAAAAGCGCATGGAGTGCCCGCCATTCCGATTGTGTGACGCGAGCATATGGCATCTTGCTTTCACCGGAAAAAATGCTTACCTTCTGAGAAAGGGGTCTGAAAGTGAAAGAAGCTCTCAAAGAACATATCTTGGAAAGAGCCAAAAAGCAATGGCAACAGCTTGATATTACAGACGACTTCATCTTTTCTCAATTTATCAGCCTGTTGAAAAAGTCCAAATTTACAGGCCGTTCAAAAAAGGTGAGATGCAAGGAAGCGCAAAAAAGCAAGCAACGCCGTGTATATAGACATACATAAGTTGTTTGCTTTTTTGGCGCTGACGATGCAGATTGCCTTTTTTCAACGGCCTGTTATGCGTGACGAGTCTGTGTGTAAAGAGGTCTTAGAAATATTATTGCCCTTTAAAATTGCTCACATTGAATATGTAGAATATCAAAAAAATATTGATATTTTTAAGCAAGCAAAAAGTGTCCGTTTCGATGTCTACGTGCGAGAAAGGGACAAAGTGTACAATGTGGAGATGCAAATAAATAAAGAAGCGGACATTGCCAAACGCGTCCGCTTCTATCAGGCGGCTATTGATTTTGATATATTGGAAAAGGGTGATAAATACAAAGATTTGAAGGATACTTTTGTCATTTTCATTTGCACCTTTGACCCTTTTGGATACGGATTGCCTTGTTATAATTTTAAAAATATCTGTCAAGAAAATAAGGACATTGAGCTGGGCGACGGGCGACAAGTATTTTTTTTCAATGCCGGTGCCTATTCCAAAGAAAATGATATACGAAGAAATAACTTTTTGGCCTTCATAGCAGGAAAGGCAAGCGATGATCCTGTTATGGTAAAATTTGCTGAAAGAATAGAAAAAATTAAGCATAACAATCTGCTGGAGGGTAGATATATGTATTCTGTACTCAAGTATCACGACGCTTGGTATGACGGGGAAAGAAGTGGCTTGGAACGCGGTCAGCTAGAAGGCTTAGAACTCGGCAAGCTAGAAGGCTTAGAACTCGGCAAGCTAGAAGGCTTAGAACTCGGCAAGCTAGAAGGCGTAAAACTCGGCAAGCTTGAAACTGCAAAAAATTTTTTAGATATTGTGGACGATGCTCTTATTGCTGAAAAAACGGGGCTTTCCTTGGATGAAGTACGCGCCTTGAGGAAGTAGTGCTTTCTCCTTATTTCTACGTCTTATTGCGCGCGCACTTGCGCTTTTCCATTATATGCATTATATCAAACTATACATATGCAAATCATGTGTAGAAAAAAACAAAGCAAAAAACGATTTCTTAACCACTACGGAGGTTTACTCATCATGTATGATACCAACACCATGACACAATCAAGCGCGAGTGTTTCCACAAGCTACATGCGCAAAGTCTACAACTGGATGTCGGGGGGACTCGCCCTTACAGGGCTTGTGGCATGGAGTGTCGCAGGCTCAGAAGCAGCCGTCCAAACGATATTCAACAGCACATTTATTCTTATTGCACTGTTTGTCGCACAGCTTGGCTTAGTCCTCGCGCTGTCCGCCGCCATTCACCGCATGTCCGCCAGTGTAGCAACAGGACTCTTTCTGCTCTATTCTGCCCTCACAGGCGTGACCATGGCCAGCATATTTATTGTCTATCCCATGGGCACTATTGCCAATGCCTTCTTAACAGCCGCAGGCACCTTCCTTGCCATGAGCATCTATGGTACAGTGACAAAGCGTGACCTCACGGGTATGGGCAATTTCATGATGATGGGACTTTTTGGTGTCATTATCGCCTCAATTGTCAACTTTTTCTTACAAAGCAGCATGATGGACTTCATCATCAGCTGCGTTGGCGTCCTTGTTTTCACTGGTCTTACTGCCTATGATACACAAAAGATACGCGAATTTGGAGCCAACGCACCCATGGACGATCCCA
>CAYJGA010000175.1:0-4771 GCA_964369255.1 uncultured Desulfovibrionaceae bacterium | reverse complement strand
TCTTCCTATGCGATCGCACATTGTAAGAAATACATTTATCATTGTATCAATACCTTGCTATTCAATAGCTTGCTTGCTTCGTTGCATGGGCGGGCCTAACTTCAAAGAAATCATTTGCTGCTTGAGCGCCTCGGCCTGCGCATTGGTACCACGCATCAACACGAGCACGACGTACAACTTCCCCAATTTTTCCATGCGAGTACGTAAGTTTTTTCCTTCCAATGTGGCACGCAAGCGATCTACAGGTTCTTCATCCTTAAACGTCGCCACTTGAAAAACAAAATCAAACACATTCGACGGCTCAGGCACGGGCAGTTCTTGCTCAAGCACCGTGGCGACAGGCGGCGGCGCTGGCACCGCAACGCCTTCACTGCCCTCCGGCGGGGCAAGCACTTCAGGGCGTGCCTTCAACGAAACAGCATAGCGCAACTCCTCAGCACTCATGACAGCCTGCGGCGTTCCCCTGCTGTTCGTTGCATAGGGCTGCTGGACGTGTGCGTTTAAGGAGTCGTTGGGCAATAATTCCGCAAGTGGCGCCATTTCCTGCTCAAGATTATCACCACGCCCCACCATAACGCCTAACACAAAGGCCACAAGGATACCACACGCAAGGACAATGCAGGTTGTCAGCACAACGGAAAAGCCTATGGTGACTGTCAACGCTTTCTTGGGCGGCTTGGCGTCTTTTGCATCGCCGTCTTTCTTGTCGCCGTCCTTTTTATCACCGTCTTTTTTGTCATCATCCTTTTTGTCGCCGTCTTTCTTATCACCATCTTTCTTGTCGCCGTCCTTTTTGTCACCGTCCTTCTTGTCAGTGTCTTTATCAGACTTGGCGTCTTGGTCTTTCTTGTCTTTATCGTCGTCCTTTCCGTCCTTTTTTTCGTCCTTTTCGCCATCCTTGGGAGGATTTTTACGAACATTTTTCGGAAGAGGTCGCGGCGGCACGCATCCTGTGGCATGAGGCTGCGTGCGCACGTTTTTCGCGGAAAGCCCATATTTATTTTTATCTGCCATAGCATCCCTCTTAGTTTCTGCGAGTATTTTGTTCAGGTTCAAAGTGTTTTTGAAAACTTTGAGCCAAAACAAAGCACAAGAACGCAAAAATTACATAGTATCTGGCGCACTCACTCCGAGCAGCTCAAGACCATTGACAAATACATGACGAATAGCACGCAAAAGACGTAAACGCGCCCCTGTCAGTGCCATATCATCCTCTTGAATAATTGTATTTTTTGCATAATAACTATGCAAGACACCTGCAAATTCAGAAAGATAATTACTCACAATATGCGCAGATAAATGCTCCGCTGCGCTTGCTGTTACCTCAGGGAAACGTGCAGCCATGCGCACAAGAGCCATGTCATCTTCTTGTGTGAGGACACTTATGTGGTCACGGCTTGTCGCATCGTGCAGCGTGATGCCGCGCTCTTCGGCGCGGCGCATGACAGCACACAAACGCGCGTGCGCATACTGTACATAGTACACAGGATTTTCCATGCTGCGCTGCTTCACAAGTGCAAGGTCAAAGTCCAAAGGACTGTCGCTCTTGCGCGAGAGTAGCATAAAGCGCGCCGCATCCACGCCCACTTCCTGCACCACGTCGGCGAGCGGTTCAAAGGTGCCTGCGCGGGTGGACATACTCACATTCTTGCCATTCTCCAAGAGGTTGACAAGCTGGATGAGCACCACATCAAAATCGCTCTGCTCACGTCCTAAAGCATGCACCGCGGCACGCATGCGCGCAATATATCCATGATGGTCTGCGCCCCATACATCAATAACCCTGTCAAAACCGCGCTGAAACTTGTTGTGATGATAAGCAATATCAGACGCAAAATACGTGAGAGAGCCGTCTGATTTTTGGAGAACCCTGTCCTTGTCATCCCCTTGCGCCGTGGTGTTAAACCACAATGCGCCGTCTTGTTCAAAGGACAAGCCCGCTTCACGCAGTCGCGCAAAAGCGTGTGTGACGGCGTCATGCTCCACAAGAGATTTTTCGGAAAACCACACATCATGATGCACTCTAAAATGCGATAAATCCGCCTTGATGCCATCTAAAATCGCATTCATCCCATATTCATAGCACACGTCTTGTACTGCATCGTCTGGTTCTTGCCCGCGTACCATCTCTTCGGTCAAAAGCCCCTTATCGAGCATATCACGAGCAATATCTATAATATAGGCGCCTTTGTAATACTCTTCGGGAAATGTCACAGGCGGCGCAGACAGCTCTTTTGCGCGCAGCCACACACTATAGCCGAGCAGGCGCATTTGTCGTCCTGCATCATTGATATAGTATTCCGTTTGTACATCGTAACCGGCACAGCGTAAAATACGGGCAAGACTGTCGCCCACCGCCGCGCCGCGACCATGACCAATATGAAGGGGGCCTGTGGGATTGGCAGACACAAATTCCACTTGCACTTTCTTGCCGGCGCCCAATGTGGTGCGTCCAAAATCGGCGCCGCTCTCTTCCATATGTATAAGCGTGTCGTGCCACAGTTCTGGGCTGAAGGTGATATTCAAAAAGCCCGGACCTGCAATGGTCACATCGGCAACGGAGGGCGTGTTACGCAAGCCCTCGGCAATGGTCTCGGCAAGGACGCGGGGCGGCTTGCCTGCTTGCTTACTGAGCACCATGGCGATATTAGCGGCGAGGTCGCCGCCGTGTTTGCCTTGACGGGGCGGCTCGATGGTCACTTTATCCGGCCAGGTAAATCCCATGTTTGCCACAATATCTTGGAGCGCGTCGCGCAACATCTGTTTTGCCTGCATTATAACCTCAAAAAATCAGAAAAATTGAAAATATGTATACGTGAAAAAGCACATATCCGACGAGAACTATGTCCAGCTTACAGCCTGTTCGGCTGTGCTCACCGTCTCTGTGGTAAGATGCTCTTTTTCCACATCTGCAAGACAAGGCGCCACCATTTTTGCAAGCACAGCCTTGGGGCCGATTTCTACGAAACGGCGCGCAGCATCTACCCACATATGCTGCATGGTGTCAATCCACAGCACAGAGGCTGTCATTTGCTCCACGAGACACTGACGCAAAACAGCAGCCTCACGCACTGCCCTTCCGTGGACATTGCAATACACAGGCATGCGCGAATCGCTAAAATCTGCTTTCTTTATGTAAGGGGCAAGCTCAGCGGCGGCTTCTGCCATGAGCGGACTGTGAAATGCACCACTCACTTTCAATGCAATAGCTCTGCCCTTATGGGCTTTCACACGCTCAAGCATGTCATGCACAGCGGCCTTCGCACCACTGATAACATATTGCGCAGGGGTGTTATAATTGGCAATACGCAATTCTTCGCCAGTACTTTCCGCGCTTTTTTGCACAAGGTCTTGCACGACGTCTCTGTCGAGCTTGAGCACAGCCGCCATGCTGCCCTTGCCGTCTGGATCGGCCTCTGCCATGAGGCGCCCGCGCAGGCTGACGAGTTGCAGGACGGTTTCAATATCAAGGACGCGAGCAGCCGCAAGGGCGGCGTATTCGCCAAGGCTGTGCCCTGCGACGGCGTGTGCGTCACAGCGCGATGCGAGGGCTTGCCACAGTGTTATATTGACAACAGTGAGGGCAGGCTGTAAGGCGCGTGTGTCCGCCATGGCCTCGTCATCAAGAGCATTTCCAGACCCGTCCCAATATATTTCTCGCAAGGGTAAGCCGCTGATATTTTCGGCTTTTTTCCATAAATAAAGGGCGTCCGCATTATATGTAGGCGATGAAGTGTCCGCAAAATCGCGGCCCATGCCCGCCACTTGCGCGCCTTGACCAGAAAAAAGAAGAGCTGTGCTCGACATAGAATATCTCCACAAAGTAATATGCGCGAGCATCATATCTCAGAGCATGGACACTTGCAAGTTTTTCCTCAAAGTACATTTTTTTCACTGAACGCAAAAAAAATACTTCGCCATTGACAGGGATGAGGCGTTTATTTTGCCACATACTACGCAATACAACACTTTTAATCAGTTAGTTTTATTTGCATTTAAGAGCGTCATCGTGTTAAGAGAAAGAAAATCATTTTGGAGGAAATCCCATGCGGAATTTATTAGTTGTCATGTATGAATCAGAGTTAAGAGCCACAGAGGTGCGCTTACATTTTTTACAAATGCAAAAAGAATATCTCATTGATGTAGAGGATGCCGTTGTTGCAACGCGCAAGGATAATGGCAAGGTCAAGCTCAACCAAATGTACAGCCTTACGGCCGGCGGCGCACTGAGCGGCGGCTTTTGGGGTACCTTGGTGGGACTTATATTTTTAAACCCTCTTCTCGGCCTTGTGGTTGGTGCGGGCAGCGGGGCAGTTGCGGGCGCCCTCACTGATGTCGGCATTAACGACAATTTCATGAAAACATTGGCAGAAAAACTCCAGCCGGGCACCTCTGCTTTATTCTTGCTTGTGCGCAGCGAGCTGACTGACAGGGTGCTGGGTGAACTCAAGGGCACAGGCGGCACTGTCATGCAAACGTCTCTTTCTCATGAGGATGAAGCGCGATTGCAGGCGGCGCTCAATGCCAAGGAGGAGTTCGCCGTGGAGCCTGTCATAGAACCACTTCCAGACAAAGCAACTGATACAAGCGGACATAATGAGAAAACTGAAAGCAAGGTGCTTGAGCCAGCATAAACGTCTGTTCGGAGGCGATTAAACATTATTGTTTAGCAAAAAACCGCATTACCTTTTAACTCTTCCATTCGCAAGCGCCAATTGTTTAGCTAAACAGCTGGTTTTTTTGAAGGGGGGTGTGGGGGGAAACTTTTTTT
>CAYJGA010000174.1:3667-4774 GCA_964369255.1 uncultured Desulfovibrionaceae bacterium | reverse complement strand
AGACAATCGGCGCTTTTGAATGGGGAGTTTAGAAAAGAACTTTTTTAGTTAACACTCCTTCAAGAAAAAACAAAATAGTCTTTACAAAAAGCGAGGAAATATTATGGATCAAGACACGATTATTCTGGAAACAGAAGAACGCATGGAAAAGGCCGTGAGTAACATGGACAAGGATTTTGCAAAGTTGCGCACAGGTCGTGCTTCCACATCCCTTGTGGACGACATCAAGGTGGATTATTATGGCTCGCCAACTCCTATCAATCAGCTTGCGTCTGTGTCCATTCCAGACAGCCGCACCATCACCATCCAACCTTGGGACAAGGGCGGTTTTGGCGCTGTGGAAAAAGCTATTATGAAGTCTGACCTTGGTCTGACACCTGTCAATGATGGCAAAATTATTCGCATATCCATTCCTGCCCTCACAGAAGAGCGCCGTAAGGATTTGGTAAAAGTGTCGAGAAAGTACAATGAAGATGCAAAAGTCGCAGTGCGTAATGTGCGCCGCGATGCCAATGACCAGCTCAAGAAACTGGAAAAAGACAAGAGCATCTCAGAGGATGAGCTGAAAAAAGCCATGGACGATGTCCAAAAGCTCACAGACAAGTATGTGGCAGAGGCAGACAAAAAATGCCAAGCAAAGGAAAAGGAAATCATGGACATCTAGGCGCTTTCGCCACAGTGTTCCGTGCCCTCTTCCCTTACGTCTGACCTCTTATTTGAAGGGTATCACATGAATATGTCTGAAGGACTGCCACAGCATATTGCTATTATTATGGATGGCAACGGACGCTGGGCTCAGCAATCTGGTCTGGTGCGCACAGACGGACACAGAGCAGGGGCCGCTGCGGTTCGGCGTGTGGTGACGCATTGCCGAAAAATCGGCATTCGTCACTTAACGCTCTACACATTTTCCCAAGAGAACTGGAAGAGACCTCAGGAAGAAGTGTCTACGCTTTTTTCTCTCTTGGTAGAGTTTTTGGGCAAGGAGGTTCCACTCATGGTGGAGCAGTCCATTGCACTTGACGTCCTTGGAGATGTGGACGCTCTGCCCTTTGCCGCACGAAAAGCTTTGCAGCATGGCATCGAACGCACTGCAACGCCTGCCAA
>CAYJGA010000174.1:0-3635 GCA_964369255.1 uncultured Desulfovibrionaceae bacterium | reverse complement strand
GTTGAACTACAGCGGGCGCGACGAAATTGTTCGCGCTGCGCGCGCCCTTGTGGCATCGGGTATGCGCCCTGAAGATGTGACGGAAGAGACATTCCAAGCACAGCTTTACACAAAGAATATACCTGACCCCGACTTGGTTATACGCACCAGCGGCGAATTGCGGATTAGCAATTATTTGCTTTTCCAGTGTGCCTACAGTGAATTTTATTTCTGTTCCACCCTTTGGCCGGATTTTGCCGAAGATGATTTGGATAAAGCTCTTGCAAGCTATGCCCAACGTAATCGTCGATTTGGCAAGACGCAGGAGCAACTCACATGAAGCGAAAGTTTCCCTTTTGTATCAAGCGCATCATCACAGGTCTTGTCTTTGCCGCAGTGGTGGGCTATGGCCTCGTGGAGGATGGTTGGGTTCGATTTGCTGTTATCTTAGTGGTCTCTGCTGTGGCTCTTTGGGAGTTTTACTCCCTTTTTTGGGGAAAAAAAGGGCGTTTCCCCACGCGCATCTGTGGTGTGCTGTTAGGGTGGGGCATGCTCACGCTGACATGGATGCAACGCCCGCAAGACGCTCTCGTCTTCTTGGGCGCAGGCTTCATTCTGACAGCCCTCAGCTTCCTCTTTCGTATTGATATTATTGATGAAGAAAACAACTTTGCCCCGGGGAGCATCTTCCTTGTAGGGCTTGCCTACGTGCCCTTACTCCTTTTGCCTACCACATATTTATCATCCACGAAGCTGTTTTATGTGCTTGCAGTCATCATTGCGGCGGACGTGTCCGCCTACTTTATTGGCGTGCGATACGGTCGGCATAAATTATGGAAAAGGGTCAGCCCCAACAAAAGCTCGGAAGGTGCCTTTGCTTCCCTCATAGGTTCTGTGACAGTAAGTATCATTTTGGGCGTGTGCTTGGGTTCGGCGCCGTGGTGGACATTTGCCCTCCTTGGCGTTCTCCTCAACGGTTTTGCACAACTTGGTGATTTATTTGAATCCGCACTCAAGCGGGCTGTGTCTGTGAAGGATTCAAGCTCCCTCCTGCCCGGGCACGGCGGCTGTCTTGACAGAGTGGACAGCATCCTATTCGGTGTGCCTGTCTTTGCTGTTGTAGACCAATGGTATAAGTTCTTTTAACATACAAGTATATATATGCAAAAAATGCCTGTGCGGAACAGTGTTCCGCACAGGCATTTTCCTATTTTTATCCTTATTATCAGCCTGTTATTCTGTTTCAATAATGGGAGGCTTTTCTTTGCGCTCTTCCGGGTAATCGTGCTCGTGTAAGCTGAGCTGTCTGTCTTCCTCTTCATTGTATTCGCGGATAAAAATATCCCAGCATGTAATAAACATGACAGCAATGAGGGGGCCTATGATAAAGCCATTCATGCCAAAGAGCGTAAAGCCGCCAAGCGTTGAGAGCAGCACCAAGTAGTCGGGCAAGCGCGTATCGCGTCCCACAAGCAAGGGGCGCAGAACATTATCCACGAGGCCAATGACGCCCGCGCCAAAGACTGTAAGAATAATTCCCGACTGAATATTGCCTGTGGCAAAAAAGTAGATGGCCACGGGCAACCACACAAGCCCCGCGCCCACAAGGGGCACAAGAGAAAGGACTGTCATGACAACACCCCACAAAATGGGGGCTTGTACGTCGAGAAACCAGAAAATACATCCGCCCAAGAAGCCCTGAACCACGGCAACCACGAGACTGCCATTGATGGTGGCCTTGGTGACTTCGGCGACTTTCTCAAAGAGCATGGCTTCGCGTCTGTCGCCCAAGGGCAGCGCCTTATGTAAACAAGTAATAAGCTCATGCTTATCACGCAATGCAAAAAAAGCGATATAGAGTAAAAGACCTATTTGTGCAATGATATTGATTGTTTGAGCGCCTATTGACAAGGCTTGTTGGCCTATGTAGCCGGTGATAAACACAATGACTTCTGTGATTTTTTCACGCACGCTTATAGGGTTAATGTTGAACCGTTCCAGCATCTCTTGCACGATGGGAAATGAGGCCTTGATGCTGTCATAATACTTATTTACATCAATTTTCCCACTACTTATACCTTGATAGAGGGCGAGTCCCTGCTCAAGAAAGGCGCTTGTGATGAAAAGGAAGGGCAATACAACGATGACAATGCAAATGCTTAAAGTGATAAGCGCCGCCATGTTTTTGCCGCCTGTTTTCTTTATGAAAAAATTTTGCACTTTTGCAAAAAGAATGGCGATGGCGATGGACCAAAAAATAATGCCAAAAAAAGGAAATAACAAGCCCGCGAAGCCAATGCTCACGAGGACAAGGAGGCCGATAAAGGATTTATATTCGATACTGCTGTGCATGGTTTCCTCGTCAAATTGAAAGTGAGTGCTTTGATTTTGTTTGTGTTTTTTTATCTAAGGAAACGCTGGTTAATGTTTTTTTCGTGGTGGAAAAAAATACAAAAAAGATTCAAAGCAATGCGTGTGGTTTTACGTCGTGCCAAAGATGCGATCGCCCGCATCGCCAAGACCGGGCAGAACGAAGCCCTTGTCTGTGAGTATCGAGTCCACGGCGCAGGTATAGATGTCCACATCCGGATGCATTTCGATGATGCGCTCGATGCCTTGGCTTGAAGCAATGAGGAACAGCCCGCACACCTTGTTGCACCCCATCTCCTTGAGTAAGGTAATGGTGGCATTGGTGGTGCCTCCGGTGGCTAGGATGGGGTCGAGCACGAAGGCTGTGCGTTCGTGAATATCTTTCACAAGCTTGTGATGATAGGGCACGGGTTGCAGGCTTTCTTCATCGCGAAAAAGGCCGACCATGCTCGTGGGCGCGTTGGGTAAAATATCGAGAAAGCCGTCGAGCATGCCAAGGCCTGCACGTAAAATAGGCACAGCCGTAGGGAGCTTGCCAGAAAGTCTTTGCGCCTCAAATTCGCCTGCCCAGCCTTCTGCTGTATAGCCTTCAAGGGGGAGGTGGCGCGTGGCCTCCATGGTTAAAAAGCGGCATAAATCACGAGCGCAGGCGCGGCACGCAGGTGGTGGCAAATGGGCACGCAAGAGGCTTAAGGAATGCTGCACGACGGGATGCTGTAAAACTGTGATGGGCATAATGACCTCGCTCTTAGAGTGTAGAATATTTTAAGGAAGCTCACATTCAGTATATACTATGACGCCGTGTTCTTGTAAGAGGCGCGCCCAAAAGCCTGCGCCGGTCACAAGGGTTCCGGTGAAAGAACCGTCATAAATATGGTCGCGCCCACAAGAAGGGGAGCGCGTTTTAAGAATAGCCTTTTTACACCCGGCCTTCAAGGCAATTGTGAGCGCATCCGCCGCGCCGCGGCGAAAGGCTTCTGTGCAGTCCTCTCCTGTCGCTGTGCGCACGCATTCGCCCTGTATTTCCACAGGGGTGCGGGGTGTGGGGAGTCCTCCGAGCACTTCGGGGCAGAGGGCGATGGCTTCGCCGCGCTCTACAAGGTCGCGCACAAAGGGCGACAGGGCATTGGTGGCATTGTAGCGACAGGGTACGCCCGCAAGACAGGCACTGACAACATATTCCGGCATATACCCTCTCCTCCAGAAAATTCTTATTATTTGGAAGCTGCTTTTAGGAGCTGTTTCTAAATAAATTTTTTTGTTTTTTGCCGCATCGCTTCAGAGGT
>CAYJGA010000173.1:0-4812 GCA_964369255.1 uncultured Desulfovibrionaceae bacterium | reverse complement strand
CATGATAAGCTGTGCAAAAGCACGATCAAGACGCTCTTTGACATCGCCTCCGCCCACATCCACAAGAGTGCCCAAGACGAAAAAGCGTGCTTGTTTGAAAAGCTCGCTCATGCGCTCTGTCACTTGCATACGTCGCCCTTGTAATTGTTCGCGTTTTATGTCTAAAATACGCTTCACATTTTCTTTATGCGTCTGAGAATATTCCATGTCAATATACTTTGCGGTGCGTTTATAGAGCATAAGGTCTGAATATAGCTGGCTGTCTTGTGGCAGTACCACGAGCAGCTCATCACGCCCTACGCTTTGTGCAAGAAGTTTCGTTTCATTATCACTGTGCGGATGAAACAGACTAATAACATGAACACACAGTTCATATTCGCGCTTGTAAATACTGTCATCAAGCTTGCGCGTAAAGGGAAAGTCTTGTCCATTTGTATAGCGTATTTTATTGCCGGCAAGGGTTTCTTCAAAGAGAAGGCTTTTGAGTTCTTCGGCAATATCATGGGCAGGGATGTCTATGTCTTTTATTTCCGCCTCAATATCCTTCTCATCCACGGTTAAATATTCAAAAATATCGCCGTGTCGCGTTATATACGACTGTTGCTCTAAGAGGTCGAGAGCGCTTTCTACACCTTGCCGCAGATTTTTTATATTTTGTTGAAAGCTTTGCTGCATGAGAATGCAAATATTGTGACGCGTAGACTTAAACTCACGAATATATTTGACAAGAAAGAGCGCTTTCAAAACACACACCGCAAATGCATCGCTCAGATTGCTTTCGGCCGATAAGACAGACTTCTGGATTTCAGATTTTAACGAGGAGCGAATGCCCTCAAACATGAGGTCAAAAGTGGCAAGTTCGCCAAGACTGTGTTCTCGTATGTGGAGGAGCACTTGTCGAAAAACGCCGAGCATGGAGCGTTCTCCTACGGAACTGTGTTTTCCTTCAAAAGCATTATGCAAAGAGAGATTTTTGATAGCCGACTGAAAAAGGTCGAATTGGTAATTAACAAAGGGATAGCTCTGTATGAAATGCTCTTTGTCCGTGAATATTTTATAGTCCCGTGCGCCGTCTGCAAAGGTAAAAAGTGTTTTGAAGTTGGCATGTTCATCGTCATAGATGTGAGAGAGTGCTTGTGTGCCTGCGACATTTTTTGTGAGCAATCGCTTTTGGATAACTTCAGCCACATTGGCAGACGTAAGTTTCAGTCGATTTGCAAAGCGCGCTTGAATTTTTGTAAAGTCGTTTCCCTGTTGCTTGTTCATTTCACCAAGAACGCTGTCCATATCCTCTTGTGCAGTGACAATAATCCATGCTTGCCCACGGCATTTTGTGGCGAGGCTTTCGGCGATGGTTTGTAGGTTGGTCATGAGGCGTACATTGTCTGCAATATATTGCCCCACTTCATCCACAAAAAAATTGAGGCGAAAATGAGCTTCTTGTTTTTTAATATAGGCTGCGACATTTTCAGCAAAATCTTCAATGGATATACGTAGTTCCTTGCGGTAGGCGTCAAGTATACCTTCTGCGGCCTTTTCATCGCCGTCTGTGATTACGGCATAAGCTTTTGCAATGTTTGCTTTTTCGAGCAAGTTTTGTTCTCTGCCTCGTGCCCATGATTTACCTGCCAGCTTTTCGTAAGCATCCTTGAAGGATATGTATAAGCCTCGGCTGTCAAGGTCTTGTTCAAACTGTGCCACATGGGGTTGTTTGCCAAAGTATCCTTGCATTTCATGAAAAACCTTGACAAAGACAGAGAGCACCGCATCTTCTTGTTTTCTGTGGATAATATCCGCTTTTTGGTCGATATTGAATAGAATACTTTTAGAAGGAATGCCTATGGCTTTTTTGCATTCTGCGTAAAAAAGGGCATTATGCTGGCATTTGTCGAGGAATATCTCCGCTGGTGAAAAGCCATTTTCCGCGTTGTTCTCAAGTACAAGGGCAAGCATTTTCAAAAGGTGTGACTTACCCGATCCAAAAAAACCGGAAATCCACGCGCCATTTGCGCCTTCATATTTGTTGTAGGCAGCTAAAAAGCCTTCCAAATGCTTTTCAATTTCTTGAGTGATAACATATTCTTCCAACTCAAGCTGCACGCTTGCGTTATCGTCGGCCTTGATGACGCCATCAATGGGGCGATCAATGGGTTTTTGAAAAATACTTTCTAGCATGACAGTTTGAGACGACATGATGCCTCCTATACTTCATAGTGGAAGATGTTAAAAGCCCTGTAATACTTATCATCGTGTAATTTTCCAAACAAATCTAATGACGAACCTTTTTCGAGGGAATGTGTATATTCACCGGGGAAGAAAAGTATGGTGGGTTTCTCTATGGCGACACGTTGTAGATTATTCAAAATATTGTGGGAGCGCGTATAGGGAAAGACCTCGCCTACACCGGAAAGGAAAAGCACATCAAAGGCTTGTTCCTGCATTTTGTCTGCAATGGCGGGGATAATGTGTTCTTGCGGATCAAGAACGCTCTGAAGGTGCTCTTTGAACTCATCTTTTGTCACGGATGCTTCCACAGCCAGCGTATCTTCCCAAATACCATGATTTTGAAGAATTTCTATGCCGATATCGTAAAGGTTGATGTGCAGGATGGCGATGTTTTTGTTTTCTAACCTTTTGACAAGTCTTTTTCTCACTCCTTCCATGTGGAGAGCGTCTTTAGCCGCATACGGACAAATAAAAAAAGGCACTTCGTTACCGAGCCCCTGTTTGTTCAAAAATCTTTGACTAGAAACAACTTTTTGTAGATGCTCAAGATGTGTGTCAGCAAAAAGAGGTGGGGAAAGGTGTGTTACGTGCGTCATGTACCTTGACTCCTTATTATGTCTTCCGGATGCACGGGGAAATACTGTATATCCTTAATGGAATGTGCGCGTAACAATTGCACGAACTCTGATGTAAAATGAAGGGCTTTTATTTCATTTTTTGTGCTAATCAGCATGGTTTCCTTAAGCATTTTGAAAATCACTTGACGAAGCTTTCCGCGCGTTTGGTCGCTGATATTGTGCAGTTTTGCATGGTCGTCTGCTTTTGTATAAAAAAAAGAATTAAAATGTTGCATGGTTATATGCATTTCACGCCTAAAAAAATTTTCTCGCATTACTTCTACAGCAAATTCTGCGATAAATGGATAATATCGACACACTGCAATCCATAAAAGATAGGCTCGATTCTGTGGATCGCACGTTGTAAGGTATGTAATTTCTGTATCAGTAAGGGTTTGCAAGCGCCCACGCAGTTCAAGAGTAATGCGTTTCAAAGTACTATGTAAACGTGCTTGCAAAAGATTTTCCGTAAGTACTGTCCGCACTACTGCATCCCAGTCTTTTATTTGCAAATAAAGCGTCGCCATGAGTGCAGACTCTGAGGGGCGCAAACTACATGCTGTAAAAGAAAGTCGATATTTGTCGTCCTTTTGCTTCATAAACGTCTCTAAAGTTAAATCTTTGTATATACAAAACAAACTCTCGTCTCTACTTACACGAAAAAACTTTTTTTACAAACAACTGAAAAATCAATGAATTAGAAGAGGAATTCATGAAAGATTGACTGGTTGATTTGATAGAGTTAGTCCCCCAATCGTCAAGCAGGTCTTAGGCAGAGGTGCTCCCCATTGATTGGCCAGCGTCTGGGCAGCTTCTTACGTTGCTTTTGCGCCTTTGAAGAAAGAGTTACGTCCCACATCAATACACCATACTTCGGAGAAGCATTGCTGTTTTTTAGTGCAATGTCAAGCCTTGATCTTTGTGTAAGTTCTTTCAAAAAAGTTAAATATTATACACTAGGCATAAATAATTGCAAGTGCGCTGATATATTTAAAGAATTTCGACATTTTTTCGGGTACTGTGCCAGTAGTAAGGGGCATATACAAGCACCACCCCATCTATGGCGATGAGGCGGCGCTTGTATATGCCCCTTCTACGGAGGGGCTTGGGGAGCGGTTTGTGCGTTGCGCTTTTTACTCAACCTTAACCCTTCTCTTGAACTCCAGCACCGTCGCGGACTCCTGCGGCAGAAGTGCCCCCTGCAAAGCCTTGACAGCCTGCCTTTCAGCCGTTGGGCAGAGGTGCGCATAGCGCATGGTCATCTTGATGTCTTTGTGGCCTAAGAGCTTGGAGATCGTAAAAAGGGGCGTTCCTGCTTTGGCGTGCCAAGAGGCGAATGTGTGGCGCAGACTATGAAAGCACACCTTTTGCCGTGGGTCGTCAATGCCGTCATTAAAGCCCAAGGCTACAATGGCGCGGTCAAAGGTGCGTGATATTTCTTTGTGCGTGAACAGTCGCTCATTGCTTCGTAAGGCGAACATGCCTTGCAGTGTTTCCTTGACCTCTTTCGTCATGTAGGCATGTCGTGAGGCATTATTCTTCGGGTCTTTGATGTAGATGTTTTCTTCCTCAAAATTCACATCACACCATGAAAGCTTCAGTATCTCCCCTGCCCTCATACCTGTGAAAAGCGAAATAAGGGCGATGTCATGCAGTTGCATGGAGCGTTTTTTAAGCTCCGCCAGCAAGGCATTGGCTTCATCGGCGCTGAGAAAACGTACTCGTGTATTGTCACTCCGTGGCTTCTCGACAAGTCGGACGGGATTTTGCAGAGAATTCTCAATCCGCGTTTGTGCATAGGTAAAAACTTGACTGACAGTGGCAAGAATATTGCGCTTTGTACTGTCGCTCAATGGCTTTCTCGTTGACACCCCTTTGACGTCGTTAAGATGGGCAATAAACCTGTCCATCAAACGGACATCAATGCGCTTTATGGAAACATCCTTAAAGAATGGATAAATATAGTTAT
>CAYJGA010000172.1:3001-4815 GCA_964369255.1 uncultured Desulfovibrionaceae bacterium | reverse complement strand
ATCAGGAGGGAGTTATGAAAAGATTGCTTTTGACCGTAGCCTTATGCGTATTGACAGTGAACGCGTATGCCGCAGCACCCATGCAGGGCAAAAAGGCGGATGACTCCACGCTACATATCACCTCTTTACAAAACAATCTCACCATTGATGCTGTATATGTCAATCGAGGTAATTGTACTGCGATTGTGCCTTACTTCAAGAAAGGAGGCGTTTTAAATTATGGCGAGCAAATGGCTATTATTGCAATTTATAATATTGAATTGGATTTCATAAACACGAAGCCGGGTGAACCTATTTTTACAAGCGATTATCCGCCGGAGGTATTCTCACAACTCGTCCATTATATGCGCCTAGGCGTGGCAAGGCTGTGCCCTGTGCTTGAGCTTGTCGTGGACAATGGCGGGGAACAGTGGACATTCTCGTGGGAAAATAAATAGGGTGAAAATGAAAAGCAATATACAAGCACTGTTTAAGGCCATACGCAGGGGGAGCGTTCGTGGAGTTCATAAGTGCATTGTACACGGCGTAAACATCGAAACACGGCTTGGCAATGGACAAACGCCCTTACTCTATGCCATTGCTCATAAAAAAATATACATTGCCTCGTTTTTACTTATGCGGAACGCAAACATTGAAGCAAGGGACAATAAAGAACGCACGGCCTTATTGCTTGCCGTAGAAAAAAATATGCCGTCCATGGTGGAGTGTTTACTAGATCGCGGTGCAGATGTGGACGCGCGCAAGTATTGCTATGAAGGCCCATATGAAGGAACTGGCGCGTGCGACCCGAGGCATTGGTCTGATTCTGCGCTCATTATAGCCGCAAAGCACAACAACTATCCCATGGTATGCCTTCTTTTGGAGCACGGGGCAGATGTGAGCTTGTGTGAAGAATGTGAGGGCGGCACTGCCCTCCATTACGCCGCTGACCCGCATATAGTGCAGCTCCTCATCGACCATGGCGCAGATGTGAATGCGGGCGCGGGTGTAGATGGACGTGGGCAAACTGCTCTTATGCGGGCAGCTGGGAGCCATCATTATGAAAAAGCAAAAGTGCTTATATATAATGGGGCTGACATGAATGCTTTTAATTCTATCGACGGAACCGCGGCGCACACAGCCGCCGAATTTGGATGCATGTCCATCCTTAAGTTCTTATTGGATGCCTCATTTGACGTGCATTCAGTCACGCCGCAGAGCATGAGCCTTCTCTGGCACGGAAGGCATATGCTTTCGGCGAAGGGTGGAGAAAAGTATTTACGTTTTCTCTTGAAATATGGCTATGATATTAACATGAAATATGGTGGCGCGACGGATTTTCTGCGCATGGGTCATGACTCGGCATTGCATGTGGTGAAATTACTTGTGTACTATGGCGCCGATGTTCATGCAGTAGACGATAAAGGCAAAACTGTTTTTGGGCATATCACGCGTCATAGTAGAGCGGAAAACCTGCAATACCTTTTTTCCCTTGGCATTGCCAAGACACAAGCCGATGAAGAAAGCCTCTTTTCCTGCGTAGAGTATGATTTATTGGATGCCTTGCAGGTGTTTATGGAAAATGGTGCCAATGCCAACGCAGTAAACGCCGAGGGTTGTAGTCTTTTGGAATATGCAAAGCGTCTTGAGCGTGAAGATATGTGTGCGTATTTGCAAACCGTACTCAATGTAGAAAGTATGGAAGGCAATGCTCATGCATAAGACTCTTGGTATCTCCTCGCGAAATGGGGAGATACCAAGAATTTACTGTATAAAAATTTGCCCTGTGTTGCATTAGGGATGCTTATTCAAGGCAATCAATAAGTATTTAATAA
>CAYJGA010000172.1:0-2991 GCA_964369255.1 uncultured Desulfovibrionaceae bacterium | reverse complement strand
AAATACGTTTCAGACACAAGCTAAGCTCAGATCCGTTAAGCTATGGCAGGAAAATGTCATCAATGTTTTTTAGTCCCGCATTCATAAGCATTTTAGAAAACTCACCGCCATTTATGAGGCGAACACCTTTTGAGGCAGCTAAAGATTTTGCATCATCGCTAAAATCTTCTGCTGAACTAATAACCCACGAAATATAGGTATACTCATCGTTTTTATCTTGCTTCTGCTCTTTGTATTTATCAATTTGCTGCACAGCCCAATCATCAGTCGTACCTTCATGCTTTTTAACTTGTATATAAAAAATGATTTTCAAATCATCAAATTCAGCAATAACATCTGCATCCGCCCCATCTTCTTTTCCACATTCATTTTTACTTGGGATTTTCACACGATCAGCTCCAATTTTGAGCATGTACCATCTTACAAGTCTCTCAAACTTCTCTGGAGTAATTATCTTCCCTATTGCCAATAAAATATTTTTACAAATATCTTCGCTAAGTTTTTCATACAAACTCGGAGGAGAAGATGCGTTTATAAAGCTATCAACATCATTCTTTAACTCACTGAGATCAGCATTTGTCGGGCGTCCTTTCAACCGAGAAGCCAATGCGGCTGTAGCAAAATTTCGTGGCTGTATTTTAATAATTTCTACTTCGACAGCAAAACCCAAGTCATATACTGAACTGGTGTTATTGCTATCATGCAGTCCAATTGACTTTGAAAAGGACACATCTCTTTTTTGCCAGTGATTATAGAAAGGTGTCTTAGAAACAGTCATATCTAAGACTGAAATGGTCGAATTTTTTACTCTGCAAATAATAATCTTCTCCCATATTGGAACTAAGACAATGTCATCTTTTTTCAAGTTAAGAAATCTCCACAAGCTCCATCTGTTTCTATTACGGTTTCCTTGATTTTTCATAAAGTCATCGAAGCCAGCTTTGCCGTCTTGGCGCATAATCTCTAACAAACCTAGCTTCATGTATGCATGCCAGCCTATGGTGAGATAACCTTCTTTTATGAGAATGTGCTCTGAAACTGGCATTTCGTGTTTAATTCTATGCATCCAATATGTTGACATAATCAACTCCTTTTACTGTTAATGTTTTCTTGCATGCACGTTGAAAGTGCTACTTTTTTTATCGTGTCAAACAATGCCTCACATGTGGCCTCTGTCCTCTTTGCCCTTTATTTCAAACACCCTTCGCAGAAAACAATCTCTCAATGTCCAACATACACCGAAATGCGTTTTCTGAGTGAAATTCAAGGGTTTTTATGTCACAACAATCACTCATTTTGTGTATTCGACCACATGATCTTCCATTCGCATTTTTTGGAAAGTGCTTCTTGAAAGTTCTCCTAATAAAGTGGAGTGCAAGAAAATCTTTACGCATTCCATGGGATTTTATAAGCATTTCGTTTTTTTCAAAGTCAAGCAGCAAGCATGAGTGCCCATCGTTGAGAAAAATTTCAATTTTCCAGTTATAATTGACTTCATTGTGCATCCACGCTATTTTGTGTGCATAGTTTTCAAAGACGCGTTTAAGATGCCCCAAAATGTGCTCGCCCACGTTTAAAATCGTCATTCTTCTAAAATCTATAAGAGCGTAAAGCTCTTCACTTCTCTGCGTAATGAAATCAATGTTTTTTTGCGTCATGCCGTGCGACATATGAAATTCCTTTAAAAGCTCTTTCGCGTTTTCTACGTCCATGTACATGGTCATTTTGGGCGTGTACATATGCTCCGGCACTGTGAGCGCAAGGCACATATTCATAGCATCGCTGTAGACTAAGGGTTTCGGTGCTTTGCGCTTTTCACTTGCCTCGGCATGTGCCATACTCTCTGTGTCGTGCATGTCTATCCTCTTTAATATTTCAATATTTTACAGACACATCGTCCGACTGCCTTTTGACTTCCTCTTGCAGCCATTCCGGCTCAAGCACTGTCACCTTTGCACCAAAACTAAGCACCCATGACACGATTTCGGGGCCATTTTGTGCGTCAAAATCAAGAGTGAGGGAGCCATCGTCATGCACCGTCATGCTCTGCCTATTACTCCACACCCGATCGTAAACGTATGCCGCGGGTTCCTGCGAAAATAATAAACGCACACGAAAAGGCGTGCCTGGCATAATACCAAAGGCATTGATGCCTTGTTGGTCGTGTGCGGGTATCGGATTGGGGAGGTGGGACGCGTCGCCTTCCGTCATACTGACCTGCGTGATGCGTTGTAAATAGAGTGAGAGGGTGTTATCAAATTTTTGCGCGACAGGAATGGCGTCGTCAACTTCCCAGCCAAGAAAGGAAAGGCTTTCTCTGTAAGATATGAGGCGAAGCGGTGCAAAGTAAAATGTTCTTTCCTTGGCAGCGGGGGCGCGTTTATATGTCACGCTGCACACTTTTTGTGCGCGGATGGCATTCAACAATATGTGATACTGCTTGTCAAAGGGGGCGTAATCAATATATCCTTTGTGATATGTGGCGGACATCGCCGCAAATGAGTTCGGTAATATCCTCTGAAAGGGTGATTGATGGGCATTTTGCTTGTCAGCTAACAATTCATTGGGCAACAATTCATTCGCCCCCTTTGGCAGTAAGCGGAGGAGTAAATTGCGACACACATTGAGCTGCATAAGCTCCTTCAAGCCTATATTGAGACCTGTACTCGGCAAGGGAGCCAAACGGTAAAAATGCTCGCGACCAACCTTTTCGGGGGCATCAAGTTTTCCATAACCGGAGGCTTCCAATTGATCGAGAAGGCGCAACACTGTTTGCTTGGTACACTCCAGCAGGCGGGCAAGCTCCGCAAGAGACGTCCTCTGCTCCCCACGCATCATGAGTAATGTGTAGAGGGAGAGGAGTTTTTCACCGGGGCTTCTTTCAGAGCGTTTCGTAGGCATAACAATTCCTTTTTGATGAATGTGTCGTGGGGGGGTTTTTAAACACCCCCCCCGGGTTTATTGGCAAATAAAAAAATAGGGAAAAAAAGG